>WFQD01000032.1 GCA_015487265.1 Sulfurimonas sp.
GAATTAAAAGATCAAAAGAACTGAAAAGTGTAAAAAATTACACAATTGTAATTTTTGACTATTGCAAGTATAGATAATATTTTCTGTAATAGTTATTTTTTACAATAACATAAAAAACTCGTGGAATGCCCTAAAATAGGGTGTTTTCGCAGGATTTCTTACTTTAAAATACCTCAGAGGTATTTGGTGTCATTTTTGACAAAAGTGTAAAAAGTTACAATTGTGTATTTTTTCAAGCACAAGAAATGAGATTTTAGAAAATAGAATCTAAAATCTCATTAATATTTTCGAAATCAGTATAATTTATCCTAATTAATGAATAATCTTTTTCTTTGGCTAATTGTGTTTTTTGAATATCTATTTCTTGAGTTTTTTTAAAACTATTTTCTGCGTATTCTTGACCTCTACCAGAAAAATCAACAGGCTCAAAATGCTGAATACCATCATATTCAATAAGTAAATTTTTTGATGAAATATAGAAATCATATCTAAAAGGATAATCATCTATTTTATATTGGGGTTTATATTTAATATTGTGTTCTTCTAAATAATCCATAATCTTTTTTTCACCTTTAGAAAAAGAACATTTAGGACAACCATCTCCCCATTTGTGGAGAGCAGGTCGCTGCCAAAAACTCCCGTGATCTGGACAAATAATTTCAATTTTCTTTCGTGAATGTTCATATTTCATCTTAGAATAATCATATTTGTCTCCATGAACTTTTCTAAAATCTTCTATGATTTCTTCATGAGTTTTATTTCTATTTACACATTTAGGGCAGCCTTTGCCTTTCTTATGGAGTTTTGGTAATTGTTGAAATTCTCCATGATCAGGACAAATTATAGTTACTGGAGTTTCAGTGTTCTTATACTGTACTTTAGAGTAATCGTATTTATTTCCATGAACTGTTTTAAAAGATTCTATAATTTCTTCTTGAGGGTTTTTCATTCGACCAGCGCAATAAGGACAACCGATTCCTTTTTTATGAGTAACTGGTATTTGAAAAAAACTCCCGTGTTTAGGACAAATGATCTCTACTTTAGTGTTATTATTAATATAATTCACTTTCGAATAATCGTATTTATCTTTATGTACTTTATGAAATTCTTGAATAATTTCTTCATTTGATTTTTTAGCATTTAATCCAGTATTAGTACATTTAGGACATCCTCTGCCTTTCTTATGGAGTTTTGGTAATTGTTGAAACTTTCCATGATTAGGACAAATTATAGTTACTGGTGTTTCTCCCGTTATATATTGTACTTTAGAATAATCGTATTTATTTCCATGAATTTCTTTGAATTCTTGAATAATATCTTCTTGTGTTCTTTTCCAACCTGAACCTGAGCATTTTGGACACCCTTGTCCTAATCTATGTGCTTTTGGTTCTTGAAAGAAACTTCCATGATTAGGACAAATAATTTCTATTTTAGTACTATTATTGATATAATTTACTTTTGAATAATCGTATTTATCTTTATGTACTTCACGGAATTCTTGGATTAACTGCTCGGACGATTTCTTCGGCTTAGTCTTTAATTTAGCACATTCTGGACATCCGGCTCCTCGTCTGTGTACTTGAGGGGTTTGCTGGAACTCTCCATGTTCCGGACAAATTATAGTTACTGGAACTTTAGTTCCTGTGTATTGTACTTTAGAATAATCATATCTATTTCCATGTTTATTGATAAAATCTTGTATTACTTCTTCTTGTGTTTTCTTTGCCATTTTATTGTCCTTAAATATCATTATTGATATAATATATCTATAATTGTAATTTTTGACAAAATAAAGAAGGTGTATTTGTATTTTTTCAAGCACAAGAAAGGTAAGATTAGGCTTTCGCCTAATCTTGTAATCTTAATTGTAAAAATTAGATTATACGTTGATCCAATCTTGGTAACCAACGAGTCTGATTGTACCAATACCTTCTGGTCTGACGATCCCCAGCCAAGTTCTAGATTTGATGAACGTTCTTTTGATACTATTTGTAGTCTCAGTAATGATATAAAGAGGCTTAAATAGAATTTCAACAAGAGAACTTTGGTTCATAGCTGGAGCTTGAAGAACAAGGTGAAGAAGATCATCAGCAATAGCATAAGATTCAACGATTTCAAGTTTATTGAATCCAGTAGCTACACCAGAAACACCAGTTTCACCATTCATTTTCTCGAATTTAATTGAGAATTCTTGGAGAGATTTAAGAATAACTGCTACGTCAACGCCACAAGCAAGATATTGTACTTCCATGTTGTTCGTTTTTCTCATTTTTTCTACTAGAGACATGATAGTTGGAACAACGTTTTTGAATACATCTTGAATGTTGCTTGGTTTGAAGTCAACACCAACATATTTTGTGAAATCAACTTCTTTATATTGACCAATGCTTTGAGCAAATGGAATATTTGATTCAAGAAGATCTGCAATCTCGAAATCTCTGTTGAGTTTAATTTGATTTTTAACAAAGTTTTTCAACTCAGCAATGATGTCGAGTTTATAAATTGCACTCCAATCTTGAATTACTTCTTCGATGTTTTCTACTTCGAAGCTATCTTCGATATCCGCATTTACATCGATGATTTCTTGTGCTGGAGCAGATTTAACAACTGATCTACCATTTCCGTTACCGAAAATTCTGAATTTAACTTCTGCTTTATCAAGACTAACTACTTTATCACCTGGTTGGATAGTAATTACTGAAGTTGTGATCGCACCGCTTTCGAAATCTACAGAACCTTGTAGTTTGTAAACACCACCTGTTACGCCAGGAACTGTGAAATCATCATATGCAAAGTTTCCTCTAGCATCAGCAATTGCAGTAAGTGGAACATTGACTATAGTTGTGTTTGTACCATCATCTACAACAACATCAACAGATACAACTTTGAAATTTCTTTTTGATAGTCTGAAATCACCTTTTGCAATTCCAAGAATATTGTAAAGATTGTCAGCTTGATTTGTTTTGATTTGTTTGAATGCTGGTCTGATCATCTCAGTAGCAGTCGGGAACATGTATTCAGTTACTGCACCTTGCTCATCGATGACTTTAGATACCCACTTAATTCTAGTAATAGAAAGTGTAGGAACATCAGTTGGATAAGTAGTAACAATTTTGCTAAGTTGTGGCTCAGCATAGATGTTGATCAACATTGGGAAAGTAGTAATAGCATAAGCAATTGCTTCTGGAGAAGCCATAAGGCTATTTGCTTCCTCAATGAACATTTTTCTTTCTCTGTCAAGAACAGGAAGAATTTTCTTTACTTGAGACTCCTCAAGACCTTTTGTCAATTCAGATACATACATATCAAAGTAAGTATCATCAAAAATAATTTCAGCTGGAGAACTTGCTTCCTCGAAAAGACTGTCGTGTGTTTTTACGAAAGAATCATAGTTTTCCAAAATTAGATTGTCAAGTAATTTTGCCATATTAATTTCTCCTTGTTTTATTGAATAAAGTTTATTATTCTGGCTTTATATTAGTTAGTGTAGTTTTTTTATGTATTTTTTATAAATACAGAGGCAAAACAATAACCTAGTGTCATAATTAAAAACACTAAAAAGCGTTTTTTGCAAAAAACGTTATACATATAGAGTCCGCATCGGCGGACGTATAAATATGTATTGGTTTTTTGTTATATGTAATTTTTAAGCTTTATTTTATTAAATTATTCTGGTTTGCTTGGGGTTTTAGATCCAAATAATTTACCAACACCGTATTTGATAGCAGGAGTTGCCGCACCAAGCAAAGCTCCTGCACCTAGACCAATAGCTGCCGGTTCTATTGCGTGTTCCACAGGATCAACAAATTGAGGACCATATGAATGATCTTTTATATGTTCCTTAAATTCATCCGAAAGATGATTCCAATATTGATGCACTTGTTCATTATGTAACTTGCCAGTTAAATATCCTAGCATTGCTCCTACTCCTCCAAGAGTAGTGGCTCCTCCGAGAACTCTATTAATTGTATTCCCTTTTGAATACGCATCTTTTACTGTTATTTTATCGTTCCCTGGAGTTTCATCCGTAGATGCTGCTCCTAAAGCACCTTCTCTTCCTAAAAAAAGACCTGCAATGGGATGTCCTAGTCCTTTTCCTGCTTGGTATCCACCATACATTTGAGATATAGGATTTAATGCATTAACTATAGGAATTCCACCTACTAAAGCACCAGCTGTTTCAACTCCTAATTTTCTATCATATGCTTCTTTTTGTTGAGGAGTAAGTTCTTCTTGAAGCATTTGCATCTCTTCCAAAATAACCGTTTTATTTACATTATATTGCATGGAGATATTCCTTTATATTAATTAAATTTAATCTTTATTTTTTATTTTCTTTATGTGAAGCAACAGCATATCCTATTGTAGAACCAAGTCCGAGAGCCCCACCTAGTCTCTGTTTCAACTGGCCTTTTTCAAAATCATTTCCATGTCTGTCTCTAAAAGAATTTAATTCATCTAAATGATTATTGTTTTGGGCAACATAATCATTATATTGTTGCACTGCTTTCTTATATTCAGGAACCAAAGAATTGTATTTTTTAATATCTTCAGGATCATCAGAGTCTTTTAATCGCAATAAAGTTTGTTCTAGTTCTTTTGTCTTTGCATCTAAAGAATTTAAATGGCTTTGTATATCATCGGTGGTCTGATTCAAATCAGCAACATGACTGTTATAATCATGAGTATCATATAGTCCACTAGCAATTAGTCCAGCACCACCTAACATACCAAGACCAGCAAGACCTTTGCCAAGACTCATTTCTTCCAAAATAGCTTTTTTATTTATGTTATATTTCAT
>WFQD01000033.1 GCA_015487265.1 Sulfurimonas sp.
AAATCAGGCACAGGTATACCAGATTCGGCTTGTTTTAAAATAGCCATAATTTGGCTGTCTGTAAAATTTGATCGTTTCATTTGAAATCTCCTCTCTTTATTTTACGAGAAAACTCCACTTTAGAAATCAATTATTTTTCGGGGGGATTACCGTATAAATTTGCAGAACCATACGTCCAAGATCTAGGTTTTAATAATTTTGAAGAAGTGACAAATGATAAATTATTTGAAAAAAAGGTTAGCAATACTATAAAAAACCAGATTAGTTTGGCTGAACAAATTGGATTTGACACCGAATGGCGTTACAAATGAGCCTGTAACAGATTTTGTGTAACTTGTGTAACTGCCCAATTTAAATGAAATGCTCATATCCGTTCAGCTAACGAAGTAACCTTAACCACTCGCGCTCCTTGCTCAATAACACCATAATCATTCATATACAATCCAACAGAGATGCATTCACCTTTTTTCAATTTAGCGAGTTCATCAAGCCAAGCTTTGCGATTTGTTCCAGGTACTGCCTGCTCTAGCAATTTTGCATAACTTTGTATCTCTGTTTCTGCTGGTGCAAAAAACAACTTATGAGACGCTTGAAACAACCTGTCTTGCTCGTCTTTCGAAAGCATACTTAAAGTTTGAGTTGCTAAGATTAACGATAAACCATACTTTCTGCCTTCTGTAAGCATTTTCCCTAACGGGCTTTCTAGCCTATGATCTAGATTCTGTACTTCATCTAGTACTATAGGTAAGGGGTTAGATTTATTGCCATAACTGCACGCATAGGCATATAAATCCCAAAGGGTAAATTCAGTCGCTAACCGCATAATATCTCTAGAAAGTGATGCAAGCTGAATAATATTAGTCTTTGATTCTTTATCACCAAAAATAGATTGCCAACTTTGTTCTGAATTACTATCAAACAGCTTAGATTTTACCATTGGAGAAAGCTTATTTGCTAAAGCTTCACCAACTTTACCTTCCTCTTTTAAATCGTCAAGCATGCACTCAAAATCATACTTACTGCTATGTCGACGGACACCATCTTCAAGCACATTCATCAAAGTAGCGAGCTGCTGTTCACCGATTGATGAATACACTTGGTTAAATACCGATGCTATTCTACCTGCAACTATATGATTTTGTTCTTCTAGAACAACACCTCCAAAGTCTTGCTTTTGCTTTCTAAATGGTGAAAGACCTAAAGGTTTTTGAGCTAAAAAGTGAGACTGTGGGTTAACAAAATCATTAAACTCATCTTCTAAGTGATTAGGTAGAAAACCGTTCGTATAATCAATAACCAGTGAATTACATTGGGCTTTGGCCATTTCCATCAATAAGCCTTGAATACAGTATGTTTTCCCTTGCCCAGAACGGCCAAAAACAATCAAATGTCTATTCGCTAAGTCTTTATTGCCATATTCCCAATAAACCTGTTTTTTATTATCTATGGCTTGCCCGATTAAAACCCTACAATTTTCAATGCCTGCCTTTTGAGGTTGCTCTGATGATGGTTGTGCCTCTATGCTACTTTCAATAGATGGGAGTATTTCCGCTTTCAGCTCTTCTGTAGAGGCAACTGAGCTAGAACCTGTGACTTCTATAGCGTTAACTAAATTAGGTGTATTGCCATATGATATTTGTTCGAAGCATCTCTTTAAAACATGTTCATGAATGCATACTTTTTCTTTTGCAAGATTAAGAGCCTCAGTACTAGTGCTTGACATACTTAAAGCTTTTCTGCAAATATCAGCCAGCCCCTTATATTCGATTTTGGTGTTTGATACTAAATTTTGTATAAAGTAATAATGTTTACCAAAACTACTGGCATGAGCTTTCAATAAAGAGATATAGAAGTATTTGTTATATTCTTTATCAAGATACCTATTAAGATGCGACTGAATTTTTCCACCTTCAATAATTCGAGTCTCTTTATCAATATAATCAATAGCTAAACTCAATATTCCCTCTATATCTACATCAGTAAATGCATTATCTATATGAGCGTAATGTGTTTCATCAATACGAACTATGTCACCGTCAGTTAATAGCTTATCTAAATAGAAAGAAGCGTGTCCTAACGACTGACTTCTGATTTTAGATGCAATATCTTTTTTAGATAGAGGTTTTAATGACGCTTTAAATAAATCAACTAGAACTGTTTTTTGAGAGGCTAAACTAAACTCACTATCAAGGCTAACTGTATCGGCTCCAGATTTACCGTTAAAGTATATGCCAAAGGGCTCGCCAAAAGCTCTAACAATATGTCTTACAGTAAAGTATTCATCAGAGAAACCAACAGGCTTAAATATATCAGCATGAAGGTTAACAGAGTTTCTTCCAGAGTGTTTATGTTCTCTTAACTTCGAATGAACTTTATTTAGAATTTGTTGTTTATCATCATCACTAATATTTAGGTAAGATATGTGCCTATAAGTGCCACGATCTATTTGGTATACATACTCTTTATCAACAGCTCGCATTAGGTTGGGATCTAATCTTTCTAGCGAAAATGTAGCACCAGATATAGACTTTTCATTTGCGTGTTTTTGTATTTTTTCCCACACTTCACCATTTGGAAAGTCCAATAATGCGTTAGTAATTCCAGGTACTTTTGATAATGAAAGTGGCTTAATTTCTTCCTCATTTTTTTCAAGAATACCTTCTTGAATCCAAATAGCAATTTGGTTTTCAGCTACCGCTAACTCGATATTCATATTTTCATGTAAATACCAAGACAAGTCTTCAATATTTGCTGGAGATTTATTCCATACCCAAAACTCTTCAAAAATTGCTTTATTCAGGTTAGGGAATGTAACCTTCTGTATTTCATTTTCTTTTAAAGCACAACAAACTTCTAAGAACGAATAAAAGTTTTTATTTGTATTGAAATAATCTCTAAGCAAAGGAAATAAAGGTGCTCTTAACTCACTAAGGTTAGTTTTTGTAACTGCCCAAATAACTTTTGGTGAAATACTTAATCTAGCGATAAAGTTCTTTTTAGCTTTGGATTCAATTTGCCTAATTCTTTCTCTAGTAATGCCATAACTATTACCGATTTCTTCAAGAGTTTCACTATTACAATTAATACCTAGGCGTCGAGTTAAAATATCATTCTCTCGTGTTTTTTCTTGTAAAAAGTATTTTTTTAGGTCGTCAATTAAATATGCTTCAAGTTCATCTAAAGGCAGATCAAAATTATCTATTTGTTGAAGGCTGTTTTCCTGATGATTTATTGAAAATGAATTTTGCTTTAACTGCTCTTTAAATTCGAAAAACTTCTTAACTTTACCTTTACCAAAACCGTTAATATTTTCAAGTGCTGGAATTCCTATTCCCATAACTTGATTTACCGTTATATTTTCACCGAATTTTTTAAGCAGAGTGTTAACTAAAGCTCTATATTCATTAGTAACATTGATAGTACTCAGCTTAGCTGAATCATCATCTGTCATTGTTTTTTCTATATTTTTTTCTGTTTTATCACTTGTTAAAGCTTCTTTTAAACGATAAAAAGATAATACATCTGTAGACTCAAGATTTTCAATACGATCTAAATCACTTTCGGTTAATGATAAGACATCTTTAGTCGTTATATCTTTTTGATAAAGGTTTAGTAACTTTTCTACAATATTTTCTAGATGATCTGGATAATCAAATTTTGCCTTACTCTCTTGTGTTTTTTCTGTACCTAAATCATTTTTAACTTCTATTGGTTGGTTGATAAAAGTAGTCAATTCGCTTTTTAGCAAGCTTAATTTACTTATTTCTGGATAATCGGACTGTTTTTGGTATTTTTTAGATAACTCTTCGATAGAGTTTTCATGGATCATTTTGACAAATTCGTGCGGCAAACGAAGCTTTAAAACATTTACCTCATCATCTAGCTCACTCTCAATTCGAGAGCGCTCCATACCTTCATTGACAGCTAGCGCTATTCCTTCAGGGTAATTAGATAGGTCGCAAATCTCATAATCACCTTGTAATAAAGAGTCAGGATTATTACGTATATCTGAAAAATAACTTTCTGGAAAAACATTATATAATACAAACTTGTCAATTTGAGTTAAAACTTGCTGAATAAAGAGTGAACGATAAACTTTTCCTTTAAATGTTTTTGGCTCAAGTAGGCGTTTCATATGATCTGCTAATGCTTTAGCTTGCTTTACAGCCTTGGTAAAGTCAGTTCCTTTCTTTCTTGTTTTTACTTCTAGAGGTAATAATACAAGTTGATCATTTTTAATTCCTACAAACAAAATGTCGTCAGATAATGCTCCTTTAGATTTATTATGCAGCCGCGCAGCAAAATCATTGTCTTTAATTTCTAAACCAAGATTGCCCGTAACCCTAAGCATTTCACCTACCGATAGAGGAATCCAAGTAATATCGCTCGTGATAAGTAGACTAGATAAGAACTTATACGCTGCTACAATCCCTTGTTTCTCCTTTATTTGTTTCTTGGTGTTCTCTGTTTTTTTCTTACCAGATTCTTTAACGATGCTTAATAACCATTGCCCATTTAATGCATTAAAAGAATTAATTAACTCGTCAGATTGGCTTTGTAATAGATCTTTATAAAGGCCAACACGAGACGATACTGTTATAGCATCATAGGCTACAGAGTTGGTGTATTGGTCAGCATAGTGAATTAATATTGTATCTTTGGTATCGAAAAATTCTAGCGTAACCTTAGGATCAATGATGCAAGTCCATAAGCTTGAATCATATGATTTAGATAGTTTATCTCTAAATGTATCTTTAACTGCAAGTACTGGTACATTACCTTTTATATATTTAGCCGACTTATCTCGATACGCAAAAAGTAACTGATTATATAGGGAGGCTAAACTAACGGATATGTTCCCTGCTTTTACGTTTTTCAAGCCAAAACCAGTATAGAAAACTTCATTTTCTAAATAAGAAGCTTCACCAGATAAAATACCATTACATACAATGCCTGATTTACCTTCATTTACATTATTTGATCGTAGAGTAACTTCTTCATTATTTTTGAAAAAACTTAAATGTGCATAATCATAATCCGTAAACTCTCTTACTTTATGAATAGTGACATTTTTTCTTATTTTAAATATTAGGTCATCCAAAACCGCTTCTTTATCTGAACTGTTTAAGCGAACTAACTCACGTAGCTCTTCAATTTTTCTTGTTTCAGAAAAATCTTCAAATGCAGTAAAATGATATTGCTCATCGTATACATTAACTTGTATCTTTTTCGGCTTACCTTTTGTTTTTTTATAGTAGTTTAAAATTCCCTTAAAAACGTGGGTATTTCTTTGGTTATTTATTGAATTGATAATCAAAGGCGCATCTTTACTCTGCGGGAATAACATATCAAAGCATGTTATAAAGTCTTGAATTTTCTCGTACACTAAAGATGAAATATAATTATTTCCAGAGTCTTTTTGTGGGACAACTTCTAACCAGAGTTTGTTATTAACTAATGGCTGTGTCCTAACGAACCCTTCACTTTCATCAAAAAGTATAGGAATTAGTCCGGCAGCATTGAATTTATTAACTGTCGTCTGTGGAACCTGATTAAAAGTGTTTCTCTTATCTGCACATCTTAATTTGGCAAACTCTAAAGCATATGACATACACACAGGATGGAATGGACTAAAAAGCTCTTCACTTTCCTTTTTTATCATTCCTATTTTTAATAAGTTACGACTTCTTTGGCTTAATGCTTCTTGAGGAATATTATCTAATTCAAACTTAATATCAAGAAGCACTGTTTCAATTAAATTAAGTAGTTCAGGAGGCCAATTGGTAATAGATAATAAAGTCTCATTTTCTATTAACCATGAAAATAGTGTTTTATATGCTTGGGCTACTTTAGGAAAATCTTTTTCTATATCCTGAAGATACAAAGAATTGGAAAGCGTATCGTCAAAATATAAAACACCTTCATTGATAATTTTATATTCATCAATACAAAGTTCTTTCGCTTTTGGGGAAAGTTCCTTTTCTCTTCCACTGATAATAACTCTTGAGTTTGAAGGCTTGTATTTAGGTATTCTGTCATTATCGAATATATCTATGCTTCGTTGTGTATCAAATAAGCTAGGCAGCTTGACTCTTTCAATAACTTTTGAGCCTGTAATGGTAATAGGTAAGTGATACTCGTTTGAAACTAACTCGAAATCACCTAAAACATCTTCTTCACCGATTTGTCTGAAGTCAATTTCTTTTATGTCCTCACAATTAATTTCTCTTTCAGAACATGTAAAAGTATGAATACTGAAGTTTTCTGGATTAAGGACTATTTTATCTTGAACATTTTCCAGAATAAGCTTGCCTTTATTTCTTTTTATTTCAACTTCTAGTTTTTCAAAAAAGCTTTGTAAATAGAAAGTTTCCTTTTCTACAAAGCAACAGTTGAATTGAAAGCACTCTCTTTGGGAAGGTCGCTTAAGTTTTAATTGCAGAAAAGTAGGTTTACCTTCAAATGGTATTTTTACATTTAGCGTTGAATGTTGCTCGTAATTAGAGGTTGATATCATAACTTGGTTCTTTTTAAAGTCACCATAAGGGGTGACCTGTTCAGATTTAAGTAATGGTTCTCCCCTTGTCATTCTTATCTTTAACTTAATAACATTAGAGGTTACTTCCCCAATTAAAGAAATATGTTTTTTAGAAATTCCAGTTTTCCATTCTTCAAGTTTTTGTCCATTTATTTCTATATCAACGAGGTCTAAATTTCTATCTTTATTCTGCTCAATTTCCGCTTCTATTCCTGAAAAAGTCTCATCCTTTATATTGCCTTTTATGACTTTATCTCTGATATAACGTTCACTAAGTCCTACCTCTTCCAGTTGCCTATAAAGCTCAGCAGGTTCATCACCAAAATCATGTAATATAGAATTAATTATTTGGGATAGTCGAGTATTCCTATCCAGCTCTTTTTTAAGCTCTTTTTCATTACTAATGTCTGATAGCCTTGGCTCTGGAAACAGTCCATGTTCCTTTAGATCAATTCTTTCTTTATGAATCGATTTATAAAGAGATTCATAGCCAAAAATACTTAAATTTTGCTCTTTAATTTTTTGCTCTGCACTAGTGACTAAATATTTAAAAATTAATTCGTCTTTAATTCCTTTTCCATGCTCTATTAATGCATCGTTTACATATCTAGGTGTGAATACACTATTATTTACACTAACATCGGTAAATGTAGATGTGAGTGTCTCTAATGAGCTATTGTGTATTATAAATAAGATGGCATCTTCAATATCATTTAACGCATCTCTAATACCAGCAATATAATCTTCATGATTAGAGTTATTATCTTGCTCACCTAGGTGGTGCAACATCACAATAATTTTTTTGCCATTTTCAGTTTCTACATAATTCAGCGTAGAATTACCAACTACAAGAGGTTTAAAGTTTAAATTTTTAAACCCGTTATACAACTGAAGTGATTGTGCTGGATTTGAGCTGATAAAATGATATTTGGTATCTATTGAATTTGACGTTGTTATAAATTGACAAAACAACCCTGCTAAAAATTCTTCAAATGGTAGTTTTGACATAGACTGCATCCCCACTGTCACTTAATTTTTCGATATTTCCTACATTTTCGTAGAATTTTAATAAGGCTTTCTTGGACTGTATATCCAACCAAATGCCACGTTCCTTAAAGCCTTCAATTACATCATCAATAAGAAGCTTACTTTCTGATGAACCGTTTATTACTAGATTAGTTAGCAGCAATAGCATGTTCGAATTTAAAACAAAATATTTCCCAGCAGCCTTTCTGTCAGTAATAAATTCTGCTGCAAATATTTTTTCGAAAATAGCAACAACCTTTTTATTTGCAGTTTTTCTATCTGTCTTATCAAAAATCTGTTTTTGCAATGTAAGTCCTGAATTTAGAGCTTTCTGAAGTTGACTTTCTCTCTGGTAAACTTCATCAAATAACTTCGCAACGGTATGATTAAATTCATTTACCTTGTATGTAAAATCATATTCAACTAACTCCCAACTTGGTTTTTTTGATAAGCGATTTAAATAACCTAAATAAGGAAAAAGGTTAAAAGCGATTCCACGAGTCTTACTAAATAAGAAGTCATATCCATATTGATTGCATTCATGCCTCTCCTTACTTGCTCTCTCTGTTTCCAAAATAAAATAAAGGGGTTTAGCTTGAGGGATTCTATATCGACTATCAGGTATGCAAACGTGACTAGTTAATTGAGTTAAATACAGGAAAGCATAAAGTTTAATGAAGCTTTCTAATTCGCTTAAAAAATAACTTGGACTGTTTATTAGTGTTTTTATGTCTTTCGAAAACACATCAGCTAAAAAAGGTAAATAAGTCAAGCGATCTTCATTGAAGGTTTTGTTTTGACAAAGACCTTCAATTTTTTCTATTAACAATGACTCTAATGGGTTATTACCACCCGATATCATTTTTTCATTTAAAGGCGATTTCAATAAACCTTGAACAATATTGATCATTGTTTTGGTTCTAGACGTTAAAGTTTCTTTGTTACCCACCAGATATGCCAAAGGTGTGATATTATTAATGGCATTGGAAGATAGGTACAGTTCATCAAAAACATCTACTAATTCACGAGTATCTCTACTATTTCGAAAAGAGTCTAATACTTCTTCTTTAAGGTGATCTCTGTCTCTTTTTCCTAATGATAATTGAAATAAATCTTCTATAAGTGATTGATAAACACGATCCCAATCTAGCTTATGATCTTTAAGTGTTTGAGGGCCAATGGGTAAAAATTGATCGGCAACATTGCTATATGCTGAACTATTATTGTTTTCTATAAGTTTCTCAACATCTGATATAGAAGATTCGATAATACTAAAATGCCCCATTCCTATACCTCAACTGTATATCTACGTCTATTTTTACTAACAAATATAGTTTTATTATTGCTTATCAATTTCATTGATTCGGTTTTTATAGTTCTGTCTACAATATGTGAAATAAGCTCATCAAATTTAGCTATAGTTTCCAAGTTTTGACGGTTAGGTCTAAAACCGTTCGAGATAGAAACAGCTTGAATCATAGTATTAAGGTCAATATTAAATATGTAAACAGCTTCATTGTTTATAATCAGTGGAATTGGGATTATGTCGGTTGATGTTAATTGATGGTTTTCTATCCAGTCTAAGTCGGCTTGGATATTTACCTTGTTGCAGACTGAATAATCTTTTAGCTTTCTACTGACTATAAAACCATCAACCTTTGAAGGCAAAAGTCTATTAGAGTATTCCAATGCAGAATTAACTATTAATTCC
>WFQD01000034.1 GCA_015487265.1 Sulfurimonas sp.
AAATCAGGCACAGGTATACCAGATTCGGCTTGTTTTAAAATAGCCATAATTTGGCTGTCTGTAAAATTTGATCGTTTCATTTGAAATCTCCTCTCTTTATTTTACGAGAAAACTCCACTTTAGAAATCAATTATTTTTCGGGGGGATTACCCTAATAGGGCAGACAGGAATTAAATTCCATAATCGATCATGACAGACAAATGACCAAGGTAAAAAATGATCGAGGCTTGAGTTAATCGAAATTAAAGGCTTACCAGTATAAATGCACCTTTCATTTGTATTATTTTTAATAAATATATTCCAATATTTTTTCTGCCTTACAAGTGAGTTTCTTTGAATAGGAGGTTCTGTTTTGTATATTATTGAGGGGACATTGGGATTATTTTTTTGTAAATAACTTACCCATTCAAACTTTTGATAATTATTGAGAATTGCAGTATTGGCCTTAATAAAGTCACACCAACTTGAGTGAAGGATAATAGCTTTCTTGTCAGAAGTCATCCTATAAAGAGGAAGCTTGGTTTCAAATTCATTTTCAGCTAGATCAAAAATCAAACTATTTTTAACTTGGTCTTTCTTGCCTCTTAATTCTTCACTGAAGAATGGTGTTAATAATCGATATTGAACATAATCAGCTAATTTCTTTCTATCAATAGAGTCTTTAATTTCAACCCTTAATTGATTGGAAAAAGAGGTTGATGTGATTGATATTGAAGAATTGTAATTAAAGTTTTGCTGTTTAAAAACATTGCCAATTTGATCTTGTAAGCCAAAAGAAAGCTTAAAATATTGGTTGGGATACCATGCTAGAACCAACATATCGATAATAAGATCATCGATATTTATATGATCTTCACCCCGGACTACCCTCTCTGTTATTGCTTTTAGGAAAAGGTATTTGTATGAGTTAGTTGTGTTTTCAAGAAGTCTTGAAAACATTGCAGCAAAATTCATTATTTAATCCTTTTAATAATGATATTCAACCACTTTTCGCCTGATCGGCCGGGGGCGTTTATCATTAGTAATCCAAGTTTTTTTAAAAACTATATTTTGCTCATCTGACAATAATTCTTTGAGGGTTAAGTATGTTTTGTTGTTGAAATATCGGTCGTTTACTACTGATCTAATTTCACCATACTTGAATGAACAATACATAACACCATGCACTTTTAGCGACCTAAATAATTTTGAAAAAGCACTTTTGAGATAAAAATCATCTAAATGCAATAAAGAAGCACAAGCCCAAATTCCAGAAAACTTTTCTATCCAGTTTACGTCGTTAAATATCATACATTTAACGTCTATCTGAGTGGTTTTTGATGCGAGCTCGACCAAAGCCATAGAAGCGTCAAATGCGGTTACATCAAATCCAAGCTCTAAAAAATATTTCGTATCTCGTCCTGAGCCACACCCTGCATCCAAGATCATTGAATTTTGAGCTAAATAAGGGATAAATTCATCATAAAACTCCGTCATGTCTACATTTATAGTATTTTCAAAAAAACTCTGAGCATTATTGTTGTAAAAATCTATAGACTTAGTCATTTTTAAATTATGTTTATTAGATCCGATATATTTTTATGATTTCTTAGCGCCCCAATTCCATGTTCGACATGCGAAGCCCAAGCTGCTTGTAATTCCTTCCCCTTAAGCTTTGGATACTTATGTTTCAATAATAACTCGGTAACCAGTTGAGTCTTTCCTAACCAAGTAAATTTGTCCAATGTAAGGCTACCATCAAGCTTAATTGGGATATTTGGTTGATAAGTATGTCCAGACTCAATAGAGCGGAAAAAAGCAATACGGGCAGATACATTAGGTGTAATGCCAGTGTTAGCTTTGAGTTTTTTAAGTTGATCTTCTACAACTCTATTTAGCTGCATTCTATTAGGTAACATTATACTGTCTCCTTCTGATTTACAACTGAATCAGCGTTCCAAAAGTAACCCTCAGTTAATGTTGAGCACTTGGTTTGTTCATTAAATTGAATCTCAAATGCATGTGAAATTTCATGCGCCATTGCGCCAAAAAAATCTTCATCAACTTCAGTATCTGTTGACAATAAAATGACTTGCTCACCTGCTTCAGGGAAGTAGTGTTTAACTAATTTATCTCGGTGTTTAGAATCAAGCCTTCCTAGAGGTGTATCAATCACCACAGGTAAAACTTTTCCAGATAACTTACCAAGCGCTTCTAAAATCGCAAAAGCAAATATTTGTTTTTCACCTGCTGACATAGATTTTCTGTTAATAGTAATACCATCAGCATCAACTAAAGTTACATCAAATGTAGCTGGGTCTATTTTCGCAGAAAGCTTAAGATCTTCTTTACGCGCCAATTTACGATAAGATTGAACAAATAATTTTTCCAGCTGACTTACTCGCATCTCAGTTAGTTGTATTGAAAATTCGTGTAATACTTTTGTTGTCGCATCGACACGACTTACAGCTTTTGAGATAGAAGCTTTTGTTTTCTGACTGGTATATAACTTCTCTAACTTTTTAGCTAACTCTAATGCTTTAGTAACGAATGTTTTTGCCTTAATTAAGTGATGACCGTATTGTGTTTTAAGTTTGTATTTCTCAGCATCTAACTTACGTAATTTTTCATAAAGAATTGCTAGCTCTTCTTCATCTGGCGCTCGTTGGATATTAATGGAGACAGATTCTAAGGCTTGCTCTGTTTCTATTAATTTTTTAGTCAATTCATTACAGTGATTCTTGGCTAACGATGCATCTTTTATCTGACCTTGAATCAAGTTGAAGTCAGCATTTGATATATCAAGTTCAACACTATTCGTTGATGGTTTAACTACAGAATTAAAATATTCGTTGATTGTTGCTAGTAATGCTTCTGAGTCATTTTTAAACTGAGATTTGATAATGGTTTCTAATCCAGTTAGGTTCTCATTTAGTTTGTTTGAAAAAGCTTGATATTCTTTTATTTCTTGCTCTTTAGATAGT
>WFQD01000035.1 GCA_015487265.1 Sulfurimonas sp.
AACGATGAGTGTAGGCTCCTCTGTGTTACCCGAAGGGAGGGATAAAAAAAGCGACCTTGCACAAAACTTTTCATCGCCATAGCTACGGCTAGACTTTAAAAAAGCTTTTGCACAATCTCATCTTTTTTTCTTCCCTCTGAGCGGTACTAGGGGTTTGAGAGGTGCCCTAATGTTACTTTCAGTAAACATTTAAAAATTTATGCTTCTGTGATGAAGATATGCAGAATAGATGTGTCAAATTTGCACTACAATTTGAGCATATAATTACGAAGGTTCAACGATGACAAAAACACTCCTTGAAAATATAGACTCTATTCCTCCTTTACCAGAATCGGTGCAAGAAGTAGAGAAAATTTATCAAAACCCAGATTCAACTTTTGCAGATATGCAAAAAGCTATAGAGAAAGATCCTCTTTTAACAGCTGCAATTTTACGTATTGTCAATTCTCCTATGTATGGTATGAAAAGTACTATTAAGAGCATACAGCAAGCTATTTCACTTTTGGGAAAAGATTCTGTGCGTACTTTTGTTCTTAATAGTGCCGTTGATTCAAATTTTACAATAGACCTTTCACCGTATGAAATGACAAAAGAGCAGTTTACAAAAGCATGTGAAACGCAACTTGCACTCATGATAAACTGGCTCATTCGCCGTTCTTCAAAACAACTCTCGATTTTAGGGCCTGCTGCTTTCTTGGTTGATTTAGGAAGAGTGGTTATTTCAAAAACTTTGATAGAAGATGACAAAGTAGATGTCATTAAAGAAGCATTACAGAGTGGTGAAGATATAGCTGATGCGGAAAAAACAGCATGTGGTGCACAAACAACAGATGTCACAGCAACACTCTTTCATCATTGGAATCTTGATCCAGATATTATTCATATAATCAGATACAGTGATGACCCTGATGGAACTTATGAAGAGGAAAAAGAGATGGCTGCAAAACTTAAAGTAGTGCGTGAAACAGTCATGCCAAATGGTGAGATTACACCTGAGTCTATAGCAACTGCAAAAGATACTATAGAAGAGTTTGAACTTGATTTAGAGTCCTATGAGCGCGCACTTGATAAGGTGATGGCTGCATAACTTTTTAAGTAACGATGCTTTCGTTACTTAAGTTTTTGAATAAAAACTACTTTTAGGTAGTTTCCCTCTTGAAATTTTTCATGTACTCTAAAATCTTTTGGCAAAGAGTAACTCTCTAAGACTTTATATTTTCCCTTTAACTCTTTAAATGCTTTTGCTATAAAATCATGAAATCGCATCATACTAAAACTTGCTGCATTTGTCGAAGCGACAATAACACCTCCGACTTTTGTGATTTGGATAATCTCTTTGAGGAGTTTGAGATAATCTTTGTTTGCACTAAAAGTGTGTTTTTTACTGCGTGCAAAACTTGGTGGATCGGCTACAACAACATCAAAAAGCATTTTTTTTCGTAGTGCATATTTAAAATATAAAAAAACATCTTCAACAACAATATGCTGCTTGTCTAAATCAATATGATTATTTTGAAACTGTTCTGTTGTTTTTGCGAGACTGCGTTTGGCTAAATCGACACTTGTTGTTTCTCTTGCACTACCAAGTGCTGCAAAAACAGAAAAAGCCCCCGTATAAGAGAAAGTGTTGAGTACTTTTTTGTTGTGTGCATACTTGTCTTTGATTGCTTTGCGTACTTCTCTTTGGTCTAAAAAGAGTCCCGTCATTGCTCCATCATCGAGATAAATAGAAAAAATAACACCATTTTCTTTAATGAGAAGTGGAGTAGGGGCTTTTTTGCCAAAAAGAAAGTCCTCTTTGTCATCAAGGTATTTTCCCTTACTATCAAAACGTTTTTTTTGGTACACACCCTTAAAAGAAGCACTCTGCTTAAAAGCTTCTAAGATAAGTTCTTTAAACTCAAAAATTCCAAGTGAGTACCATGTAAAAAGGTAATAACCATCAAAATAGTCAATGGTAAGTCCCCCAAGTCCATCCCCTTCACCATTAAGTACTCGAAACGCAGTTGTGTCTGTATTTGTATAAAAGTCTTTTCTATAGGCTATGGCAGATTTTATTTTTTTTACAAAAAAAGCAGTGTCTATTTTTTCTTCTTTTTTTTGTGTGAGTACCCACCCGTGCCCTTTGTTTTGGATGGCATAATAGCCACGAGCAATGAAGTTGCGTTTTGTATCGTAAAGATTTATGAGGGTGCCTTGCGTTTGCAGGGCACTAAAATCTGTGAAAATATCTTTGGTGATGAGGGGATACCCCTCTTTGAATTTATGTGTAAATTCAGGTTTGAGTGTAAGGTCTAGCGTTTGGATTATTTTGTACCAAAAAATCTGTAATAATAATCTTTGACAAGTGCCATTTTTGTTCTGTTAATTGCGAGATTACCACTGCCTACTTTTCCACTTGTTACTGTGGTACCTGCTGCAATGATTACATCATCTTCAATGGTAACAGGGGCTACAAGTTGGCTATCACTGCCGATGAAAACATTTTTTCCAATGATAGTTTTGTACTTTTTTATACCATCATAGTTACAGGTAATTGTTCCTGCACCAATGTTTGTGCCTTCTTCTATTTGGGCATCGCCAAGGTAGCTTAAATGTCCCGCTTTGACTCCCTTGAGTGAAGATTTTTTGACTTCAACATAGTTGCCTATATGGGTGTCTTCTATATGTGAAGCAGGGCGAAGATGAGCCATTGGCCCGACATCGGAGTTTTTGACAACACTATCCTCGATGACACTTGAAGATTTGATGTGTGAATTAACGATAAGCGTCTCTCCTGTGAAGCGACAGCCATTTTCTAAAAGACATTCTCCCTCAAAAGTTACACTCTCATCTATATAAATTGTCGAAGGGAGCTGCATACTTACACCTGCCTCCATCCATTTTGTTTTGATGCGCTCTTGCATAATGACTTCAGAGTCTGCCAAATCTTTTTTGGAATTGACTCCCTTAAAATGCTCTTCATCAACAAGTAATGGGGCGATGCTGAGTCCATCTTTTTTCGCCATAGAAATGACATCTGTAAGGTAGTACTCCTCTTGGGCATTATCATTACTTAAAAGAGGAATGTACTTCTCTATGACTGCCTTACTAAATGCATAAATACCTGCGTTTACTGTTGTTGTTTGGAGTTCTGCTTCATTGGCATCTTTTTGCTCAACAATATACTGGACTTGATTATTGTCTATAACAACGCGACCATAACCACTCGGGTTTTCTAAATCAAAAATACTCATAATAATATCTGCTTGTGTATCTAAAAAGCCTTGCAGGGCATTTGAAGTGATGAGCGGCATATCACCATTGAGCACTAAAACTTTTTCATTTTTAGGGGCTACATTTTTCATAGCACCCCCCGTACCTGGAAAGTTTTGTGCATCTTGAACTACAAAATTTATATCGTCAAAATACGCTTGCATTTGTGCTTGTACTGCTTCTTTTTGATGGGCAATAACAACACTGATATCATCTGAAATTTCACGAGAAGCTTTGATGATATGATAAAGCATAGGCTTTCCACTGATGGAATGGAGTACCTTTGCCTTTGATGATTTCATACGACTGCCTTTACCAGCAGCTAAGATAACGATACTTATATTTTGTTTATTCATACTCTCTCTCTTTTTTGAATTATGTTATTCTATCACTTTTTTTGATTATCATCAACCTTATTTGCATTTATTTTTTGTGTAATGATATGTGCTGCTATGACAACAGGGTAAAAGTTTGAAGCTGAATTTAGTTGATTATTACTTGGTCAATTATCAGCAAAGATGAATTTTTAAACCCTCATTTTTTTAATTAAGTCGTTTCCCCCAATAAAGTTCGATGATTTTTTGTTATAGATATTATAATATGTCATCTAACCCTAACTCTTCTAAAAACTTATTATGCTCATTAGTATATTTTTTAATATCCTTTTGAATATCTTTTAATTC
>WFQD01000036.1 GCA_015487265.1 Sulfurimonas sp.
CTAATAATAGAGAACTTATCTCAGTTTTTACATCCAAAAGGGCTGAAAGTTGAGATAATTTTTCTTACAAAAGTGTTAGAAAAGTTAAAAAAATGATATGGATACTTTTTTAGGCTACTTTTTTAGTGGTTTTTATAGGTGCCCTAAATCCATTAACTCGTACTCAGATAATTTTATGTCATAGTCATGATTTCCTTTTTGAAAAAGATAGGCAAAATCTTCTTTAAAAGTTTGTTTTGTTATTTGCATTTGCACCTCCATTTTTATTCTATACGGAAGAATTTAAAAATTGTAAATTCAAATTTTCAACATATTCTTACTGTGTATATAACGGTCGAATAGAACCATAAATTTCCGCTAGGTAATTTATTGTGTTCCTATGTTTTGTTGTATCTTTACTGCTGTAATGGTTTGTTTTGATTGAAAATATTTAAAATCTCAATAGTATTTTCTTCTAAATTGATTTCGTAATTTATAGTATGTTTTTTATAGATTAGATCTCTTACATTTTTATCGTTAAAATAAATTGATTGTCTATATTTAAATGGAAAATTTGGAATATTATTTATAAGTTTGTCTAATTCTTTTTGAAAGTTTTTACTAGCACTTATTTTATCTTGAGCAATATTTTGTAATGTGACTAGAAGGTTTATTTGAAATTTTCGTGAACGAATTATTTTCATACTTATTGTTCAAGTTCTGAAAAAAACTGTTCTATTTCTTTTTCATATTGTTCTTCGGATAACATTTCCATCTTACCACTTTTAACATCAGCTCTTATTTGTTGAAGTTCTCTTTTTCTCTCATGAAAATATGGGTCAAACTGAATGTCTTTATCTTTAGAAATAGTTATATTTGAATGACTCTCTTTTACAAAGTTCATAAACTGTTGCATATAACTGTCTTGTACCTGTATTGATAAAGTTTGCATCGGACATCCTTCTAATGATATAAACCAAATTATAGCAGAATTGAAGTGATATTACAATTTTAGATGCAACAGTGGTGCTGAACATCTTTAGTGTTCAGCAATCACGGTAAATCGCTTAAGATTTTAAGTGGACAATTATGAAAAAGATGCTTCCTTATCTCTTTTTAACCACATATTCTGTATAATCGCGATAATTATTATATAGGTGTATGTATGAGTAAAAAAGGTTCCTATCGTCCTAATGTGGCTATGATTATTGTTTCCGATAAATATCCAGAAAAAAAAGAGATATTTATTGCACAAAGAAATGATATACAAGATATTTGGCAATTTCCTCAAGGTGGAATTGACCAAGGTGAAGAGGTGAAAGAAGCACTGTTTCGTGAGATGAAAGAGGAAATTGGTACAGATGATGCAAGCATTGTTGCGGAGTATCCTGAATGGATTTCTTATGATTTTCCTGCAAAAATTGCAAGTAAAATGAAACCATATATTGGGCAAACGCAAAGGTACTTTTTAATGAAACTCAAAAGTGATGCAGTGATAAACATTCACACAAAACATCCTGAATTTATGGATTATAAATTTGTAAGTGTTGATGAAGTTCTCAGTTTGACCGCACATTTTAAAAAGCCTGTGTATGAAAAAGTGGTAAATCATTTTAAAGCAGAAGGACTTTTATAGATGTTGATAGTGCAAAAATTTGGCGGAACAAGTGTTGGCGATTTAGAGCGCATTCAAAATGTAGCCAATCGTGTGAGTGCTACGGTAAAAGAAGGCAATGATGTTGTTGTGGTTGTCTCTGCGATGAGTGGTGAAACCAACAAGCTCGTGGGTTATGCAGAACATTTTTCAAAAGAGCCTGCACGGGCTGAGATGGATATGCTTTTAAGTGCAGGAGAGCGTGTGACTGCTTCTTTACTCTCTATTGCTTTGCAAGAGATGGGGCATGGTGCTACTGCTATGACAGGACGAAAAGCGGGTATTGTGACAGACAAACACCATACAAAAGCACGTATCGAAGAAATAGACCCTAAGGCGATGCAATCACAATTAAAAGAGGGGAAAATCGTTGTTGTGGCTGGTTTTCAAGGGGTAAACAGCGAAGGTGATGTAACAACCCTTGGTCGTGGAGGTAGTGACCTCTCTGCTGTGGCAATTGCGGGTGCTTTAAAGGCAGACTTATGTGAGATATATACAGATGTAAGCGGTATTTTTACAACAGACCCACGCATAGAGCCAAAGGCAAAAAAATTGGAAAAAATCTCTTATGATGAGATGCTAGAACTCGCAAGTTTGGGTGCAAAAGTTCTGCAAAATCGATCAGTAGAGATGGCTAAAAAACTCAATGTCAATTTAGTCACACGTACAAGCTTTTCAGAAGAAGAAGGCACATTAATTACAAAGGAAGAAAATATCATGGAAGCACCATTAGTAAGCGGCATAGCATTAGACAGAAACCAAGCACGTATCTCACTCTTAGGTGTGAAAGATAGACCGGGAATTGCTTCTGATATTTTTAACAAGCTTGCGAGTGCGGAAGTGAATGTCGATATGATTATTCAAAACAAAGCGGTAGATGAGACAACAAACATTGACTTTACTGTACCTGTAGGTGATTTAAGTGATGCAAAAGCCATTGTAGATAGTTTTGTGCAAGATGGGGAAATAAACGCAGACTCTTACAATGAAGATATTTGTAAAGTTTCTGTCGTTGGTGTTGGGATGCGAAGTCATACAGGTGTGGCTGCAAAAGCATTTTCAACTATGGCAGACAACAACATTAACATCAACATGATTTCTACTTCGGAGATTAAAATCTCTATGGTGATTGATGAAAAATATGCAGAGTTAGCTGTGCGTAGTCTGCACGACTCTTATGAGTTAGAAAAATAATCAATTATGGATGAATTTGCACAGTGGAGTCTCGATGCTATTCGTGAAGAAGGAGCTTCTTTAAGTTGGCTAGAGGAGCAGCGTTTTGACTGGACAACGGCAACCTCTTATGCACTTGAACAAATTCTCAAAGGGAAGACGGTTATTGTCATTACCGATGAAGAACGCCAATGGTTTGAACACTATCTTTTAGGTTCAATCAATGGCTTGCTTTTAGAGCGTCCGCCTATTTCTATCATAAGTATTGATAGTGTCTATAGCCATTTCAATGCAATTAGTGGCGGTGATATGCTCGATATGCTTGATGACATGATTGCACAGAGTTATAAAAATGATTATTTTTTCTGGTATATAGGCAAGGGTGTAGACAAACGCAGTGACATTGCCAAACGCCAAGATAATAGTTATTTTTGGATTTTTGATGAAGAGTTTAACAATGCTTTTGAACTCAAATCTTATGACACTCACCTTGATATAAAACTTTTACAACTTTTTAAACTCTTCAATGCCTCTTTAAATGCTGCAATGTTTGGAGAAGTAGATGTCACAGCTTAGAGGGCATATTCGCATTGCTTCTGACATTGAAGCAGAAATTGAGCGAGTTGAGAGGATTCTTAAGCCTTTTCGTGTGGTAAAGTTTGTAGAAGAGAACTTCAAAATAGAGCATGCAAAGCAGGTTGTCAATGAAGCATATATTAGTAGTTCTGAGGTAAAGTATATTATACTTGCTGCCTTAGAATTTACAGCTGTTGCACAAAATTCTCTCTTAAAACTGCTTGAAGAGCCTCCTGTCAATATAGAGTTTATTCTTATCTCTCCAACAAAATCAAATCTTTTGCAAACAGTGCGCTCGCGTTTGCCTATTTTAAAAATGAGTGCAAATCACGAAAATGTTGCTTTATCACTCAACTTAGCAAGAATAGACTATGCGGAAGTTTTTCAATTTTTAAAAGAAAACGCACGGGTGAAAAAAAATGAGGCAAAAACTTTACTTGAGACACTTTTTTTTCAAGCAACAGTGAGACAGCAACTCATTTTAAGCCCCTTGCAACTAGAAAATTTTGATAAAGCATATAGATTACTCGATTTAAACTCGCGACCACAAAGTGTACTTGCTATGATTTTGATGAGTTTTGTAAGAGAAAAATAAGATGCAGGTACAAAAACTTTCTTCCTCTCTTGACATTAAAAACCATCTGAAAAAGCTTGGTGTTGATGGTGGTGGTGTGAAAATTCTCTCAGACAAAGCAAAACAGTATATTATTTATATAAAAGATTTACATGTGGGCGCTGCAAATATTTTAAAACAAGATGCTCTCTCTGTTGGGGCTGATTTAGCGGTACCCAAGGGGACAGTGATTGCGGCAACTCTCCAAGTTGATGCTATTTTGATAGCAACACAAAGAGAGTTGGCACTACTGAGTAAAAAAGAGTTAGCACAACCCTTTGGGCTTAAAATTTTAGCTAAAGAGCTTCAAAAAATTCTGCAGGGAAAACCTGTGCAAAAACGAAAGATTATGGGTGTGATTAATGCTAATGATGATAGCTTTTTTCAAGGCAGCCGTTTTCAAGATGCCGATGCTATTGCAAAGATAGAGAAAATGATAGAAGAGGGGGCTGATATTATTGATATTGGTGGTGTTTCTTCTCGTCCAAATGCACAAGAGGTGAGTGTGGCAGAAGAACTTGCTCGTGTGGAAAAAATTTATGCAGTGATAGCCCAAGAAAAACTTTATGAAAAAGTAGCGTTTAGCTGTGATAGTTATGCCCCGAGTGTGATACAAAAAGCTTTAGATTCGGGATTTTCCATTGTTAATGACATTACAGGTTTATCAGATGATGCTGTGTGTAAACTCTGTGCTTCTTATAATGCACAAGCGGTCATTATGCATATGCAAGGCTCACCGCAGACGATGCAAAATAACCCGCATTATGAGAATATTTTAGGTGACATTAGCACTTTTTTTCAAGAAAGAATTCAAAAAGCGGAATCTTTTGGCATCAAAGATATTGTTTTAGATGTTGGCATAGGTTTTGGAAAAACTTTAGAAGATAATTTGCAACTTATCAAACATTTGGAGCATTTTTTGACTCTACAAAAACCACTTTTAATAGGGGCTTCACGAAAGTCTATGATAGATAAAATCTTTCCTTCCAAAAGTGAAGAGCGTTTAGCGGGTACCTTGGCTTTACATTTAGAAGCACTCAGAAATGGTGCTTCCATTTTACGAGTGCATGATGTGTATGAACACAAACAAGCCCTCAGTATGTATGAGGCCTTAGCAGCTATTTGAGTATATAGGCTTTTATAATCTCTTGACGCTCTAGTGGTCTATCGCCACCGCTTCTTCCCGTTGTGGCTACATTGTTGAGTTTTTGCAGTGCTTTGAAGGAATCTTTTGTGATATACCCAAAGATTGTATGGTGCCCATTAAGCCATGGCGTTGGGACTGTAGTGATAAAAAATTGACTTCCATTTGTTCCAGGGCCTGCGTTTGCCATTGCTAAAATACCTGGTTTGTCAAAAACTACATTTGCTTTAAACTCATCTGCAAAAGGTTTTTTCCAAATACTTTCACCCCCACGACCACTCTCCGTAGGATCGCCCCCTTGAATCATAAAGTTATGAATAATTCTGTGAAACGCAATACCGTTATAGTAACCATCTTTTATATGTGTCATAAAATTTTCTACAGCTTTTGGGGCGATATCAGGGCGAAGTTCTATCTCAATTTTGCCTTGTGTTGTCTCTAAAACTACATGTGGATTAGCCGCAAAGAGCTCTACAGTGAGTGCTAAAAGCAGTACAATTAACTTTTTTTTCATTTTTTTCCTTCGTTTATTCTTTCTCTTCAAAATTTAAAGAGACTGAGTTGATACAGTATCTTTGTCCTGTGGGCTCTGGTCCATCAGGAAATACATGTCCAAGGTGAGCATCGCAATTATTGCATCGCACCTCAATACGAATCATACCATGAGACATATCTTTAATCTCTTTAATGGCACCTTCAACCCCCTCGTAGTAACTTGGCCAGCCAGTGCCAGAGTCAAATTTTGTTTCAGACTCAAAAAGCGGTGCATCACAACAAACACATTTGTAAAGACCACTTCCTTTATAATCATAATATTTTCCAGAGAATGGGGCTTCTGTTCCATGTTGGCGTGTGACATAAAACGCCTCTTCATCGAGTTGTTCTCTCCATTGGGCATCAGTTTTTGTGATTTTCATACATTTCCTTTAAGCGTATAATTTCGTCTGTAAGTGTATCATAAATGATGTGGACGGTGTGACTTGTTCTTTGTATAGAGATGTCTAAGTCTTGTTTAGAGGCTTCATCTGTATCTAAAATGAGTAAGTGTTTTGGATTGAGTTCATCTATATTGGAATGTTTTACAAAAATAAGTGTATCTAAAGTTTGGAGTCTAAGAGGTTCTTCTACACTCATAACTCGTGTATCTTTTTCTATAAAATACTCTAAATCTTCTATAAGCTTTTGTTGTGTTTGTTCATTGGACAAAATCATGATTTCATCTGCTTTTGCCTGTTTGAGTAGTCTTGCTATAAGGAGTAGGGCTTTGGCTTGTTTATGTGCATGATAAAAAGTAATGGATTTATCATCAAAAGAGTAGGCTTTTTGCAGGGTATGTGTATAGGTCGCAATTTTGTAATTGACAAGGAGGAGATTTGCCTCTTTTTGACGCTCTATGAGCTGGAGTATAAAATCTTTTTTAAAGAGATTAGCATCATCACATAAAATGAGTTTAGGAACATCTGATTTTTTTATATCTAAAAACTCATACGGTGTGACTATGAGAATATCTAAAATATTAAAATCAATAATAGCATGTTCAATGGTGTCTAAAAGTTTCTGCCTCAAAATATCACATGCCAAAAGTGTTGGTTTGAGAATGACTACCTGAGTATTTTTATGTGTCAGTATATGATAAATGGCTTTTAAAAGGAGTGTATTCGTTTTTCCACTTCTTTGTGGGGCTTGGAGTGATTCAAGACCATAAATATCATGCTCAATGATGGCTCTTTGTTGTAGATTACAAAATTGTGGCTCTTTATTTGCATCAAGCAGGGTGTATTGAATGAGTAAATTCCCTAAAATATCATTTTTTGTGTAGCGAGTTTCTGGGTTTTTTTGAGCTGATTGCAGCTTTTTGAGAATATCTTCTTGGGGTGTATCACTAAAAATGACTTTTTGTATAGGAATGAGTTTTTGAAATGAAATATCTAAATGCTCATACTCATCAGCATTTAAATTTTCCATTAGGAGATAATTATAGATAGGAAGATTACTAAAGTGTCGTAATTCTTTGAGTTTTTGATGGATAATATCTTGTTTTTTTTGAAAAGAGAGGGTGTCTTTACTCGTCTCTTGATTGTGTGCTTTTTCTACTCTTGCATTTTTTAAATCATCATATGCCCACTCTTTTTTTTCAAAAATATAGAGTCCCCGTGTTTCATCTAAAAGAATAAGAGGAAAATTGTACTCTGATGAATGATGAAAAATTGTAATATTGTCAAAAACAAAAAAGTTTTGTTCATCCGATAGGTTTTTTAATTTTTTCACTAAAAGTGAATCAGGAATAAGGAGTGATTTTTTATCTTTTTTAAAAAGAGCGTTGAGAAAAGGGAGTTTCATAATACTAGAACAATACCATCACAAAATGTGATGATATGGCATGATTATTTACCAGCTGCAACACGGTCTTTAAGACCTTTACCAGCTTTAAACTTAGGAACCATTTTATCTTGAGTTGTGTAAGTTTTATCAGTACCAGGGATTTTACCATTTTTCCCTTTTTGCAATGCTGCTGAAAAACTACCAAAACCCACTAAAGAAACATCTTCTTTTTTTACAAGTGCAGCTGTAACTGCTTCTGTAAATGCTTTGATTGCTGCTTCTGCTTCTACTTTTGTTTTGTAGTCGCCACTTGCCTGTACTAACTCTACGAATTCTGCTTTATTCATAAATTTACCCTTGGATTAAAATATTTCCGAATCAAAAAAATTCAGCTGCATGTACTTTATAGTTTATTTGCTTAAAGATTTCTTCTTTTTTGCTAATTTGGCAATAAAATGTAAAATTTTTGCTGTTTTGAGTCCATTTTTAGCCCTTTTTAGGAGCTTTAGAGGATTAAGGCTTCTGTTTCTAATCATAATTAATGCTGATATTTCTTCTATTTTTTTAAATCTATTTTGATGGGATTGGATAGATAAAAAGACCTCTTCCAAGCCATCTCGCTCATTTTTACTGAGGGCACTCATAGACTAATCCTCTAACTTATTAATTTTTCTAACAGCACGTAAAATTTCATCATCATCTAATTTTCCAAGCATTTTCATCACAACAATAGCAGCTTGTGGTTTTGCACGTGCAAGCTTCCAGTCTTGGTAGGTACGCATAGAGATACCAAGACTTAAGGCCATATCTTTGAGTGATATTTTTTTGCCATTGTTTTGAGATTCTAATGCATTATGAAGGATATTAAATAAGTCATTAATTTGCATTTGAGAATTATACGGATTAATGTATATTATATTTTATATAATGTATTTTATATAAAATATATAGTGTTAAATATACGGTTTTCCGTGTAAAATTTAGAAAAAAAATTAAATAGATGGAGTGTTGTTGAGGGTGATAGTTGCTGTTTGAGAGGCATTTACAATAGCAAGTTTCTCTTTTTCTAAAAGTGCTATTTTTTTACTAATTTGAGGAATGATTGAATGGTTATGACGCTTGGCATCATCGAGCTCTTTGCTGAGTTTCTTGATGTCATTTTCAATAAACGCAAGTTTGGAGAGTATGATAGGAATTTGTTTATAGTCTATAAGAAAGGTATTGTTGGTGCTGTGAACATTGTGGACTGTAATAGAGTGTGAAGCAATCACTGTAACATTTTCTTCTACAGAGTCAATGATAACATCTTGTGCATAAATAGCACCACTTTTTGCATGTGCAACATGGAGCGTTGTTGCATGGATTTCCCCTCCATCAAGTGTGTTTATATTGGCTTGGTGGCAACGGAGTGTACCTCTGTGTCTGTTGATTTGTGCTGTGTGTGCAAATTGTGAAGAGTAGGGAGTTGTTTGCCCATCAATGAGTAACTTTTTTGCTTCTATAATGCTGTTGTCTTGAGCGTCTTTTATGAGATATAAAGAGTCACATGTAAGCTCCTCTTCTTCTTTGACAAACTCTTGTGTTATTTCAAACTCTTCTGATTGCATTTGCATCTTCTTTCCTAATGTTCGAGTAAATCACTGTAGTCATATTTTGAAAAGTCTAAGTAGAGTTTATCATTTCTTTTAATGATTCTCACATCTTTACTATAGGCTTCTAAAAATCTTTTTTTGATGATTTTTTTCTCTTGAGGGGTAATATCTAAAGATTTAAGATAACTTTTTAACTCAACTACTTTTTCTTCTTTGTGTGTCACTTTGTTTTCTAAAGTTTCTACTTCATGAATGGTCTGCTCTTTTTGTGCGGTGAGTTGTGCATTGATGAGCTCTAAAACACTTTTAAGTTGTTCATCTTTGGCATTGTAAACTTTTTCAATTTTATTCATCTCATCACGAAGCATCTGCTCTTTATCATCAATGAGTTTGTCAATTTTTTCTTCAAGTTGGATGATTTTTTCTTTGAGCTGCTGGTTCTCTTTTTGGTACAGAGAGAGCACCATTGAGACAGTTGTTTTTGGCTTTTGAGTGGGTTTTTGTGCGGTTCTTTTTTTTTCTGTATCTATTTGTGTGCTTTTTTTTGCATCGACTGAGTGTTTTGTAACAATAATGTAAGTCACCCCATTTTCAATAATATAGTTAAGCTTTTTCGCACGAAGTTTTGAGTTTATCATCTCTTTTGACATTTTAAAATGTTGTGAATATTCATCGAGTGTAAGTCGCATTTGTTTCCTTATCTGCTTTATTCACACTAATTCTAGCATAAAAGCTCTAAAGTTCTCTTTTAAGATTGCTATAATATAATTACATATTAACAAAAATAGAGGATGTATGGATGAGTAAAGGTATTTTAGACATAGTCAAACCAGGGGTTCTTTTTGGTGATGATGTACAAAAAGTGTATGCACATGCAAAAGAGAAAGGGTTCGCTATTCCTGCAGTGAATGTTGTGAATTCTGACTCAATCAATGGCGTTTTAGAAGCAGCTGCGAAAGTAAATTCTCCTGTCATTATTCAGTTTAGTAATGGGGGTGCCTCTTTTTATGCAGGTAAAGGGCTTTCAAATGAGAATGAAAAAGCTGCTATCGTCGGTGCTGTAGCTGGTGCGATTTATGTACATATGATGGCAGAGAGTTATGGAGTACCTGTAATTTTACATACTGATCATGCAGCAAGAAAACTTTTACCATGGATTGATGCATTGTTAGAAACAAGTGAGAGTTACTATAAAACGCAGGGAAAACCACTCTTTTCTTCTCACATGTTAGACCTCTCAGAAGAGCCTTTAGAAGAAAATATTGCCACTTGTAAAGCCTATTTGAAACGCATGAGTAAAATAGGTATGAGCATAGAGATTGAACTTGGTGTAACAGGTGGAGAAGAAGATGGTGTAGATAACACAAATATTGATAATGCACTCTTATACACACAACCCGAAGAAGTCGCCTTTGCTTACAAAGAACTCAGCGAGGTCTCTTCTCATTTTACTATAGCTGCTTCCTTTGGAAATGTGCATGGTGTCTATAAACCAGGAAATGTACAACTCACTCCAAAAATTTTAGATAATTCACAAGTCTATATTGCAAAAGAGTTGCAAACAGAACAAAAACCTGTCAATTTTGTGTTCCATGGTGGTTCAGGTTCTCTTCCTAGTGAAATTAGTGAAGCTATAAGTTATGGTGTGATTAAGATGAACATTGATACCGATACACAGTGGGCAACATGGAATGGTGTACGTGAGTATGTGCGTACAAATCATGATTATCTCCAAGGACAAATTGGAAACCCTGAAGGGGAAGATAAACCAAACAAAAAGTACTATGACCCAAGAAAATGGCTTCGAGCTGGACAGAGTGGTCTTGTCGCACGTGTGGAGCAGGCATTTAAAGACTTAAACGCAATGGATAGAAACTAAGGAGTTATATGTCATTTGAAAAACTAGGACTCATCAAGCCACTTTTAAGTGCGATAGCTTCGATGGGGTATGAGCACCCAACACTCATTCAAAAAAGAGCGATACCATTAGTCTTAGCTAAGAGTGACATTTTTGCAACGGCACAAACAGGTACAGGAAAAACAGCTGCGTTTGCTTTGCCGATTTTGCAAAGACTTAGAAAAACAGAGGCAAATGAAAAGCGACTGCTTAAAGCGGTTATTCTCTCACCGACTCGAGAACTCAGTATTCAGATTTTTGAAGATTTACAAAACTATGCAAAAAATATGAAAATAGAGTCTGCCGTTTTAGTCGGTGGAAAAGATATTGCCTCGCAACAAAGAGCTATGAAAAAGGGTGTAGATATTGTCATCGCAACCCCAGGGCGTTTTTTAGAACATGTTGAAAATGGACTCAATATAGAAAATATAGAATTTTTTGTGCTTGATGAAGCCGACAGAATGTTAGATATGGGGTTTTCCAAAGAGATACGAAAGGTGCATCCACTCTTACCAAAACGCCACCAGACACTCCTTTTCTCAGCAACTTACAGCGATAAGGTACGTAAACTCTCCAAACTCGTGCTTACAAAACCTGCGTTTATAGAAACCTCTAAGAAAAATTCAACAGTAGATACCATTAATCAAGTGGCCTATATGGTAGATACCAACAGAAAAGCAGAACTTTTAGCCTACCTTATTGGTTCAAGAAATTATCCACAGGTTTTAGTTTTTACAAAAACAAAGGCGAGTGCAGATACTCTTGTAGAAGAGTTGAAAAAAGATGGCTTGAAATGTGATGTCATTCACGGTGATAAAACACAGGCGAAACGTTTGAAAACACTCCAAAAATTTAAAGAGGGGAGTGTCAAAGTACTTGTTGCAACAGACATCGCTTCGCGTGGGCTTGACATTGAAGAGCTCCCTTATGTCATTAACTATGAACTTCCTTCAGTTGCGGAAGATTATGTGCATAGAGTTGGGCGAACAGGGCGAGCAGGTCGCGAGGGTGAAGCGATTTCTCTTTTAGATATTTACGAAAAATATGACATTAAAGAGATTGAAAAAGTAATAGGCATGAAGATAAAAAAAGAAGTTGTCGAGGGTTTTGAACCTGACCCAAACATTAGACGCAAAGATGTAGATGAAAAGCGTCTCAAAGGGGAACATAAAAACCCGCATGCGAAAAAAGAGAGAGCCTACAATAAAAACAACGCCAATCGACCAGCGACAAAAAAGCAGATGAAAGTGAGTAAAAAGAAGCGAAAAACAACAAAAAGAGATTAGAGAATGCCTACACGGTTTCTTCCAGTTTCTTTTGCTTTATAGAGTGCTTCATCGCAACGCCTAAAGATGGAAGATTCTGTATCGAGTTCTTTGTATTGTGTGACACCAAAACTAGCGGTGATTTTTCCAACATTTTCAAAAGGGTGTCTTTCTATAGATTTTCTGATATCTTCTGCTTTTTGCATGGTGTTTTCCTTGGTTACTTTTGGAATAAGAATGATAAACTCTTCTCCACCCCATCGAGCAAAAATATCAAACTCTCGAATATGTTGCTTGACAATTGTTACAAGTGTACATAACACAGTGTCACCTACTGCATGCCCATGCATATCATTGACTTGTTTGAAAAAATCTATATCTATTAAAATGAGAGAGAAGGTTTGTAAACCTGCTTGTGCTTTTTGTATCTCTTGTGTAAGCATTTCATCAAATTTTTGACGATTATAAATTTGTGTGAGATGGTCTTTTGTTGCAATGTCATAAAAATGTTTGGACTCTGCTCTGGCTTTTGAAATAGTATCGTTAAAAGCTTCTAAAACACCACGAAAATTTGCATCAAAGATATAACTAATATTTCCATACATCTCTTCGCTCATGAGATTGTGTTGGAAGAGTAAGTTAATCATGGATTTTCTAAAATTGATACAAATAATAAAAAGCTCAGAAGATGAAATTTCTTTATCTTGAAGATACTCAAGGAGTTTGCTGATAACAGGACAGTTACCTATAGTCTTAGAACCTTGAATGACACCTATAAAGTAGTTGACAACAGGGTGTGCATAGGTAGTAGAAAACATTTTTATATTGACATCATGTTTTTGGAGGATTTTTTGAACATCAGAAGCACTGAGCCATGTATTTACTATTTTTTCTCTGTTTGTATCAAGGACATGGATGTTCTTCGCAATCAGTGTAATGTTAGATGTATTCATGATGAAAACCTCATGCTTTGTATTAACATATTCAAAAAGAGTAACACTATCTATCTTTGTTATTTATTAAATTTAACTATAATGGCAAAAAATAGAATAAAAGAGAATGAATGAGTAAAGTAAAAGAGATATTTTTAAAGGATTATACCAAACCTGCCTTTGCTATTGAGCATGTTGATTTAGTATTTGATTTATATGAAGAGTATGTAATTGTCACAAATACCATGGAGTGTAAAAAGCTTGATGCAAAGATGGATGATTTAAATTTGCATGCACGCGATTTAGAGTTAGAGGCACTCTACTTGAATGATTTGCAACTCCAAGAGAGTCGTTATGTTATTGCTGAAGAGAGTTTGTGTATTTTAAATGTTCCTCAGAGATTTACCATAAAAATTATCAATAAAATCTACCCACAAAACAATACAGAACTTGAAGGTTTGTATAAATCGGGTGATATTTTTTGTACCCAAAATGAGCCAGAAGGTTTTAGGAGTATTACCCCTTATCTTGATCGCCCTGATGTTATGAGTGTTTTTACAACAACGGTTATTGCAGATAAAGAGAAATACCCTGTACTTTTAAGTAATGGAAATAAAACGCAGTGCCATGAGTTTTTTAATGATAAGGGAAGACATGGTGTTTCGTGGCATGACCCGCACCCAAAACCTTCCTATCTATTTGCCCTTGTTGCAGGGAATTTAGGGAGTGTTTCCGACGAATTTACAACCGCATCTGGAAATCGAGTCGAGTTAAACATCTACTGCGATTTAGGTAATGAGTCTAAATGTACCCATGCAATGAAGTCACTCAAAGAGGCGATGGTGTGGGATGAAGAGAAATATGGTCGGGAGTATGACTTAGAGTTTTATAATATTGTTGCAGTTGATAGTTTTAATATGGGTGCAATGGAGAATAAGGGTTTAAATATTTTTAATTCTGCATATGTCTTAGCTGATGAAGATACGGCGACTGATGCAAACTTTATGGGCATTCAATCTGTGATAGCCCATGAGTATTTTCACAACTGGACGGGAAATCGCATTACTTGTCGTGATTGGTTTCAACTTACCCTCAAAGAGGGTTTAACTGTTTTTCGAGACCAGAGTTTTTCCGCAGATTTAAACTCTGCTGCTGTGCAACGCATAGAAGATGTAAAAGCTTTACGTGAACGCCAATTTGTAGAAGATGCATCTCCAACTGCCCACCCAATCCAACCAAAGTCCTATATTTCTATGAATAATTTTTACACAGCAACAGTCTATGAAAAGGGTGCTGAGGTGATTCGTATGATGCATACACTCTTAGGTGCACAAAATTATAGAAAAGCGACTGATTTGTACTTTGAGACCTTTGATGGACAAGCGGTGACGACTGATGATTTTGTATGGGCAATGAGTGAAGCCAGTGGTATTGATTTGGAAGCATTTAAAGTTTGGTACCATCAAAGTGGGACACCAAAGCTCAATGTGCAAAAAAACTTTAGCGATGGTGTTTTTACTGTAGAACTTACTCAAGAGATTCCAAATGCGGTGGACGGAGCAAAGCAGGGAGCATACTTTTACCCGCTGAAAATGGCACTTTTAGCACAAGATGGCAAAGAGATACTCGCAAAAACATTGATAGTTTCAAAAATGCAAGAAAGCTTTGTGTTTGAAAATTTAGAAGCAGAACCTATTCTCTCGATTAACCGTGATTTTTCAGCCCCAATTATAGTAGAAGAAGAAAATGTAGATTTTGCTTTTTTAATGCAGTATGATACCAATAGTTTTACGCGTTACGAAGCAAGCCAAAACTTTGCCTTGCAAACTATAGAGTCACTGATGCAAGGCGATGCCATCAATGAAGCATTTGTAAAGGCATACGGGTATATTTTAGATTTAGCTATTGATAAATCCTATAAAGCCCTGCTTTTAGAACTTCCTTCAGTGAGTACATTGATGCAAAGACAAAAAGTGATTGATTTTGATGTGATTTATGCAGCAAAAGAGAAACTTGCAAAACATTTAGCACTCACTTATGAAGCAAAATTATTAGCACTCTATCGTGAAAATCATGAACCACAATCACAACTTCTTGATGCAGATGCTATGGGAAAACGCAGTCTAAAAAATAGAGTTTTAAGAATTTTAGCAGCGAATGATGCTTCTGTAGTACAAGAACTCGCACAAAAACAGTATAATGAGTCTGTGACAATGACGGATAGAATTGTTGCACTTGATGTTTTAGAAAACTCTACATCAGAGTATAAAAAAGAGGCATTTGAAGATTTTTATGCGAAGTATAAAGAACAAACTCTTGTGATGAATAAATATTTTTCACTCCTGAGTGCCTCACATCGAGAAGGTGTTTTACAAAGAGTGATACAACTTCAAAAAGATGCTGCTTATGATGAAAAAGTTCCAAATCTTGTGCGTTCACTCATAGGAGTATTTGCAAGAAATTATAAATATTTTCATGCAAAAGATGGGAGTGGGTATAAGTTTGTAGCAGAGAAAATCATGGCAATAGATAAGATAAATCCACAGATGGCATCAGGGCTCGCAGGTTCTTTTAAAATCTATGACAGGATGAATGAAGAGAATAAAGTTTTACTCAAAAAAGAGCTAGAATGTATCATTTC
>WFQD01000037.1 GCA_015487265.1 Sulfurimonas sp.
AGACTGATCTACCAATTTATCAAGATGTTTTGCACCATCAAATGAGTCTTTGTATTTTAAAAACTCCTCCCGACTTACTGCTAATTTATAACTGCTTCCCTCTTTTTTTACCAAGCCTTTTGATTTTAATTGTTCAAGCCGTGCAACCTGTAAAGTTATATTTGTTCTTATGGCACTTAGTAAAACATATTTTTGACTCAAGGCTTTTAGCATTGCCTGATCTGGATTGAGTTCACCATGTTGTAAAAGAGTGGAGTCAATAATCTCAACTTTGGTTTTTTGCTCTATCTTTTTTAATTCCTCCAACTCTGAAAAATTAGCTTTTATCCTAAGAGATGCTTGGTGTTTATCCTCTCCAAAACCTGCGATTCCTCTGACTGCTTTAAGACTTCTAAAATTTACTTTATTATCTTGATAAAGGACACTTTTTTGAGTTCTAATCTCTTTGAGTGTTTTATATAAATCATTTTTTTGAAGTTGCATACCTTTTTGTTGTGTGGCTTTTTTAACAATACTTTCACGCAGCTCTTGATATTTTTTTAAATCAATTTTATAGTTTTGCCCATCAACACTTTTAGCTACTCCATGATGCTCTAAACTTCTAAGTCTGCCTGCAACTCTTTGTCTCCAATAATCCTTTTGTTTAGTGTTCATTTTACTTTTATTTAAAGCCCATTCAAAACGCTTCCAGCCAAAATGTCCGTTTTGTTTATTGATATGCTGCCAAATAAAATTATCTGCTTTTTGAGTACCTGTATAGTTGCCTTTTTCATACTTCGCATTAAGAGTATCTAAGCGTTTTTGGTTTCTCTCCAGCACCTCTTGTCGCTCTTTTAAATCCTTAGTATATTTAAGCTCTATATCATCTAAAGTATTAATCCATTTTCTCCCTTTTCCACTTTTTTTGAGTCCTTTTTGAGAACCATAAAAAGCAATATGCAAATGCTTATTTGAGCCATCTGGGTTATGATGAATTGCATACACAAAACCAAGTTTTTCTCTTGCTTCTTTACTTCTTGCTTCGACTATGCCTTTTGCCATTTGGTGCATTTCATCAATAGTTAAATTATCTGTTTGAGGATTATAAATTCGTACATTGTTTGCATCAAACATTTGACTGATTTTATAAGATGTTTTCCAGTTTATTTTTTTGCCATTTGAGCTGTAAAGTTCTCTTATTTGTTTATCATCTGTTTTATCTAAGTATTTATGGATTTTGCTTGTATTACCTTTCTCCAGATACTCCAAAGTTGCTGCTAAATTTGTTGAGCGTTGTGTTTTTTCAATCATCTTTTTTCTCCTCTTTAACAGGAGTATTATCTAGCTTCAACTTCTCATCTGTGTAATGTTTTTGCAATAGTGCAACACTATTTCGCCAAGCGATATTTTTTGCTTTTATAGCATCTTCTTTGTTCCCAATATTTACACCATGAAATATAGTTATCTGTTCTCGTGCTGCAATAGTATAGAGTGTGTTTTTTGCCAATAGTGAGTTGTATCTATGCAACTCTTTTGTAAGCAAGTTTTCTATATTCTCAATTCGTTTATCCATAGCTGAGAGATGATCACTAAACATCCCGTTAATATACTTAGTAAGTGCATCTCGTATCACTTCACTTTTTGTTGTTTTATTGACTCTTGCAAGCTCTTCAATCGCAAAATCGATATTTTCATCGACTCTAATAGTTAATCGTGTCATGTATTACCTCCTAAACACCTATTTATCTATATTCATAAAATGTTGTCTGACTGATTTTTAAAAGATGTCTGACTACTTTATTCCCAAACCTGCAAGGTTTGACCCGCCTTGTACTACATGGCTGACTTGCAAGATAAAAAAGCTCGCTTTTTTATCTGCTCTTCGTCGTGCTTCGCACTCCGCTCTTTTGTTCTTAGGAGAAAAGTCGTTCTGAGATTTTTTGGTGAAATTATGAATATATATGAAACCAAAATATAAGGAGATATTGCTATGGCAATTATAGATAATGTACTCAAGAAGTACACAGCAAAAACATCTACAAAGAGATGTAGTGTGAGTATCAAACTCGATGCAGATTTGTGTGATGATTTAACCACAATTTGCAGCACACTTGGTATTACAAAAAGTAAGTTAATCGCAGATATTGTTGAGGCATCTGGAGTCTCTAAAAAAGCTCAAGATTTGAAATCAAAATCAGATAAAAGAGAAGAAGGTGTTAAGGAGAGTGATTATGTCTCGTAAAGCTTTACATGATGATTGGATATTTCGTGCATCAGAAAATATAACTACAAACCTTAAAATGGAGTACAAGGCATATCTACTTTATGCTTTAATTATAGGCTCACCTATAATCCTCTCGATGATAGTCTATTTTACTCTAAAATATATGACATACAGAGAGTTGATTGTGCAACGCATCACAGTACAAAATTTCAACTGGCTTGATGGCTCTTTTTTCATCTATTTTTTAGTTGGAATTACACTCACATATGTAATGCAACTTCTCTTTGGAAGAAAAATCTACAACTATGCACTTGAGGAAAACAAACGCATCCTCAGCGATGAATATGTAAGAGGTGCAAAGTTTGTATGTATCGATGAGTTTAATAATCAGTTTGCAGGTACAGCAGATGATGAGATGATAAAAATACAAATCGTTGAAGAAAAATGTGACAGAGAGTTCTAAACTCTCGCCCTAAAAACAAAATAAAGGACAACTATGAAAACAACATTACAATTTCCAAAAAATGCTACAAAGCAGCATATAGGATATATCGGAACTACAGGTGCAGGAAAAACACAAGGTTTGATGCAACTTTTTGATAACTTTGAGGACTCAAAAAAAATTCTCATTGATGTTAAAGGCGATTATACGGCAACACGCAAAAAAGATGATGATCTTATTTTTTGTCCATATGATAAGCGTACTATTGGATGGAATATTTTTAACGATATAAAAACATACTTAGATATTGATAACATTGTAGCTGCTCTCATACCAGATAATCCAAAGACAACGGACTCTTACTTTGATAATGCAGCACGAAGTGTACTCAAAGGTATTTTTATCTACCTCTCCAAAGAAGAGGGTGCAGATAATGCCAGCTTATGGGATGTAGTTACTTCACCAGATTTGATTTTACATATTGTAAGAAATGACAAAGAGGCATGCTCATATATGGAGATGCATCTTGGTAAAGAGGAAGAGTTAGACAAACAAGCTAAAAGCGTACTTGGTACAATGCTTGCACATATAGGAGTTACACTTGAAGCACTTTCAAAAATTGATGGTGATTTTTCTTTCAAAGAGTGGACAAAATCTACACAAGATAAAAGAAGCATCTTTTTACTTGGTGAAGAGAGTGTTTTGACATCACTATTACCGCTTTATCGTGTTGCAGTAGAGATTGTTGCAAGTGAGCTTTTATCAATGCCAGATGATACAACAGGCAAGCGTGAACTCTTTTTTTGGCTTGACGAACTTCCAAAGCTTAAAAAAGTAAGTAAAGTTATAGATCTTATGACACTCGCTCGTTCAAAAGGTGGTCGTGTAATCTACTCTATCCAAACTCTCAAACAACTCTCAGAAGTGTATGGAAAAGAGGGAATGTACACTATTTTAGATACCTCAAACACACTCTTTATTTTTAGGACAACAGATGCAAATGAGCTTGAAAATGTTTTAGGAAAACAAGAAGTCCTTGAGTATTCAGAGTCAAGAACTTGGGGGCCGCATGATATGCGTGATGGCGGCAGCCACTCTAAACAGAAAAAGACAAAACCACTTGTCCTGGCATC
>WFQD01000038.1 GCA_015487265.1 Sulfurimonas sp.
AGATGGAAATGATGGTAGATGGAGAGTTGGTAAAAAGAGAATGCAAGAATTGATTGAAAATGAACTTATTGCTTGGAAACTCAAAGAAAATAAGTATATACCATATGAAAAAGTATATTATGAAGAGGGTATGAAAAAAGTAATTAAAGAAAGGAGTATTTTATATGATTTGGCAAATACAGCAACTGCTTCAAAAGAACTTACAGAAATATTTGGAGAAAAGGATATCTTTGATACTCCAAAGCCTGTCGATTTAATTAAGTTTTTCCTTGAATATAGTACAACAAAAAATTCCATTGTTCTTGATTCTTTTGCAGGATCTGGAACAACAGCTCATGCAGTTATGGAGCTTAATAAAGAAGATGAAGGAAATCGCCAGTATATTTTAGTGCAAATGCCAGAAAATAGTGATAAAGAGCCAGATAAGAATATATGTAGAGATATTACTAGGGAAAGAGTGGTTAGAGCCGTAGATATGTATGGTTATGAATCAGGTTTTGAATATGTAAGAGTTGGTCAAGCTCTTGATGCAGAAACTTTACTAGAGGGTGAACTACCACCCTATGAAACATTTGCTAAATATGTGTATTACTTAGCTATGGGAGAGCATTTGGAAGATGATCAAAAGATTGATCAAGAGAACTATTTTGTGGGAACGAAAAATAATCAAGATATCTATCTGATTTATGATGACAATATGGAAGCACTCCAAAGTCTGGCACTAAACTATGAAAAAGCAGAAAGTTTCAGAGCAAAGTCTGGAGAGAAGAAGGTTATCGTTTATGCTCCTGCCTGTTTCCTCGATGAAGAGGATCTTCAGGAGATGAAGATAGAGTTCGTTTCTATCCCATATAACCTTTTTAGTAAAAATCAAGAGGTATAGAGATGTACCTTAAACGATATCAGGAAAGGGTAGTAGCTGATCTTTCTCACTTTTTTGATGCATGTGCAGATAAAAGAGAGGAAATGCATAAGATTCTCTCTGTTGTACCAGAGGAGATGAGAGATAAAATTCCTGCAAATTGGGTAGAAAATGTTTTTAAAGAACTTGATTATCCATATAATGATAAAGCACAAAATAGTTTAGGAAAATTTTACCCTCGCGCTGTAGTCAAGGTGCCGACAGGAGGAGGAAAAACACTCTTAGCCATAGAAGCTATTAAAGAGTATCAAACCCGTTTTGCCAAAAAGCAGCATGGTTTAGTAGTTTGGATTGTGCCAAGTGAAACCATCTATTCTCAGACCATTAGACAGTTGAAAGACAAATCACATCATCTTAGACAGTTTATCGATCAGTCCAGTGGTGGGAATACTATTATTTTAGAAAAAGGTCAAAAGCTTACCCAGGATGATATTGCAAACAATTTGGTTATTTTGTTCGTAATGATTCAGTCTGTTAGTAGAACAAAAGGGAAAGAAGGCTTAAAAGTTTTTCAAGACAGTGGAGGGTATGAAGGCTTTTTCCCTGCCGATAACCGTTATGATTTGCATGAAAAAATCATAGAGCAATACCCTAATGTAGATTATTTTGACTATATGGGGCAAAAGTCTGTTAAATCTTCCTTGGGCAATGCTATCCGTGTTTCAAAGCCTCTTATTATCATCGATGAGATACATAAGGTATTTACCCCTACAGCTAAAGAGACGATAAACAATCTTAATCCAGAGATGATCATAGGGTTTAGTGCTACACCAAAAACAGGAATGAATATCATCTCTAAAGTTTCAGGGTTAGAACTGAAAGAAGAAGAGATGATAAAACTCGACATGCATATTATCCCTCCTACAAATGATGATAATGACTGGAAAGCGATGCTCCGTAATATAAAAGAGCGGAGAGAAAGCCTGGAAAAAGAGGCTATAGCCTATCAGCGATCAAGCGGTAAATACATCCGTCCAATGGCTCTCATTCAGGCAGAACTTACAGGGAAAGACCAAAGAGGTAAAGGATCTGTTCATGCTATGGATGTTAAAGAGCATCTTATAGAACTTGGAGTCAATGCCGACAATATTGCTATCAAAAGTAGCAGCCAAAATGATATAGAAGATCTCAATCTTTTGTCTAAAGATGTAGAGATACGCTATATTATTACCAAAGAGGCACTCAAAGAGGGATGGGATAATCCTTTTGCCTATATTCTTGGAGTAATCCCCAATGCTCAGTCAAGTTCATCTATGACACAGCTTGTAGGACGTATCCTTAGACAACCTTATGTAAAAAAGACAGAGATACCTGCACTTGATGAAAGTTATGTCTATTTTTGTAAGGGTAATGTTTCAGAAGTATTGAAACATGTTGAATCTGGATTGAAAGCAGAAGGCTTGGAAGATATTGTAGGTAATGTCTCAGCGGGTGGAGAGGAGCCAGGTGAACCAAAACCTAAAAAAACTGTAAATATCAAACAAAACTTTGCAGATAAGACAGAACAATTCTATCTGCCCGTATGGTTGATGATGCATCAAGATAATGTCCAAAGACGTTTCAACTATTCCAGAGACATTAAAGAGAAACTTGATTTTGAAAGTATAATACTTAATAAAAATCAAATAGATGAAATAAAAGACTCTCTAAGTGATGAAAATCAAGAGCGTGATGCATATATTATTACAATCACGGATGAAGAAAATGTGGCCCATGAAAAAAAGGGAATGGTAGCAGTATATGAAGGCAATATAT
>WFQD01000039.1 GCA_015487265.1 Sulfurimonas sp.
ATCCTGTACTCCAAAAAAAAGAAAGTCTGTCAATTTGCTTCTCGAGGATTTTTACAAACTATTAAATTGCTCACAGGAAGATTCATATGAAAAAGTAAGAGCAAACTATCTTTCCTTGGTTAAAAAGTATCATCCTGACAATATACTTAGTGACAATACACTTATCATTAAGGTTTACAGTAAAAAATTTCAGAAAATTCAACAGGCATATAAAACTATCAAAGAGTACTATAAATATATAGGTAATGTGGCATAGATTATTAATTTTGATTTGTATTGTTTAAATCATTCTGTATATAATCTTTTTTATAGATATGTAAACCAGTTTTAAGCGGTATAAAAAGTTTATGATTTATCATATTAGTATCAGCATGTCCTAAAAATATTATACCATTTGAATTAAGGAGCCTATGAAATATTTCAATAGCTTTTTGTTTATCATTATCGTTAAAATATATAAGCATATTTCTTGAAAAAATAATATCAAATTTACCTAATTTATTGATAAAATTTGTATCAAAAATATTTCCCTGCAAAAAATTTGCGTAATTTCTAAGTTTTCTATCAAGATGATAAAAAGAGTTAATTTCTTTAAAGTATTTTTTAAGGTATTTTTTTGGTAATTTTTCAACACTTCTTTTGGTGTATATAGCTCTTTTTGCTTTTGTTATCATAAACGAATCTATATCAATGCCAATAAGTTCTATATTAAGATTATTAAAAACCTCTCTATTTTCCAATATTGCAAATACAATAGAATAAACTTCTTCTCCGCTTGAGCAAGGAGCAGTTAAAATACGTATATTTTGTGGTTTTCCTTGGGTGATATATGTTGGCAATAGTATATTTGCAAGATAATCAAATTGATTATTCTCTCTCCAGAAATAAGTTTCATTGATTGTTACAGCATTAAAAATTTCTTGTTTGAGATGTACATCTTTTTTAAATCGTAAACGATGATAAAAATCTTGAAAGTTTTTGATATCATTTTGAATAAGAACATTCTCAAGTTTTCTTTTAAAACGCATTAGGCGATTTTTATCTAGCAGTATACCACCCTCTTTTTGTATGTAGTTAGCAATTTTTTTAAGTTGTTCCTGAGTAAGATTTATTTTATTATTGTCCATAGCAAATAATTTCATTTAGTATTTTCTCAAAAGACAGAGATTTTAATGCTCCACCTCTTTCATGTGCTTCTTTTGGCATACCATAAACTACTGCACTATCTTCGCTTTCAGCTATTGTGTATGCCCCATTTTTTCTAAGAGCAACCATCCCGTCAGCACCATCATCGCCTATCCCGGTCAATTCAATTGCAAGAATATTTTTTGAAGGTATTACTTCTGCAGCAGAGAAAAACATTTCATCAACAGATGGAACAAAAAAGCGATTGTTAAAATTTGAAACTAGAGTAACAATGTAATTGTTTAATTTTTTTCTAAAATGCATATGTTTGCCGCCTTTTGCAATAATAACACGAGATGGTTTAAGCTCTAATCCATTTTTAGCCTCCAGCACCTCCACTTTTGATAGTGTATTAAGACGTTGAGCGAAGCTTTTTGTAAATTCGACTGGCATATGTTGTACAATGCAAACAGCATGAGGATAATTTGCAGGTAAATTTTTACAAATAGATTCTATAAGTCTTGGTCCTCCTGTTGAAGCACCTATCAGCACAAATTTCATATCAATATTTTTTTTGATATGAAGTATAGATTTGTCAACAGTGATTAATTGTTTATTTATATGTCTAGGAGGAACAGATAATACTTTTCTTACTTTTTCTAAAATAAGTTGAGAAATTTTAGATATTTCAATACTTGATCTTGGTTTAGGAATATAATCAATTGCACCAAGATTAAGCATTTGTAAAACTAAATCTGCGTTGTCTGATATTATTGAACTAACAACCAATACGCGCGTAGGTTGCTCTTTCATTATTATCTTAAGTGCTTCAATGCCATTAAGAATTGGCATCTCTATATCAAGTGTAATAAGTGAATACTGTTTTTCATTTATTTTTTCTATAGCTTCTTGACCATTTTTTGCAAAATCAACGCTATAACCGGCATTGGTAAGAAGTCTGATAAGATATCTGCGAACAACTGCAGAATCATCAACAACAAGTATTTTCTTTTTCATCATTATACCAACTGCACTAAATAATTTGGATTTAGTGTTGTAATTATCTCCTTATCATATAAAACAGCTCCAGAAAAAATTGTATTAATATTATCATTAACCTGTCTCTTATACACATC
>WFQD01000040.1 GCA_015487265.1 Sulfurimonas sp.
CTATATATGTAAATAACACACATTTTTGTGTGTTATTTGGAAGATTTTGGCAATAACACACAAAATGTTGCTTAAGTGAAATTCATATTTACACTTAACTTTAACGCGTTTGCCCACTTCCATAGATTTTAAACTTATACGTCGTTAATCCTTCTATGCCCATAGGTCCTCTTGCATGGAGTTTGTTCGTACTAATGCCTACTTCTGCTCCAAAACCAAAAGCCCCTCCATCTGTAAAGCGGGTACTTGCATTGACATAGACAGCTGCCGCATCGATCGCATTTAAAAAGCTCTCAGCTGCAGAGATATTTTCTGTGATGATAGCCTCTGAATGCCCAGAAGTAAACCTGACAATATGCTCTATCGCACCTTCAACACCCTCTACAACTTTAATGTTGAGTATGTTGGCAAGGTATTCAGTATCGTAATCTTCATCCGTCGCATGAGCCGTCTCAATGATAGCCTGCGTTTCTAAACACCCTTTGAGTTGTGTATGTGCCGCGTCAAACGCAACTTTGAGTTGTGGTAATGCAGTTGCAGCGATGGCACGATCTACAAGAAGTGTTTCCATAGCATTACAGACACCTGGGCGTTGTACTTTTGCATTGATGGCTATCGCTATGGCATTATCTAGTTTGGCATCTTTATCGATGTAAGTATGACATTGCCCTTTATCATGCTTGACTACACTTACGGTTGCGTTTTCACTCACATGTTTAATCAACCCTGCCCCACCACGAGGAATAATCAAATCAACATACTTATCCATCTTTATAAGCTTATTGACACCCTCACGAGAGGAGTCTGGTATGAGTGAGACTAAGGCACGAGGCAGTTTGTTTTTTTCTAAAATATCTTGTAAAACTTTCGCTATTGCTTTGTTGGAGTTTTCTGCTTCTTTTCCCCCTTTAAGCACACAAACATTGGAGCTTTTAAAACATAATGCCGCGGTATCACTTGTCACATTTGGACGAGACTCGTAAATAATTCCAATAACCCCTATAGGAATACTCACTTTCTCAATCTTCAAACCATCTTCTGTTATCCACCCATCAAGCACATGCCCAACTGGCTCTTTGAGTCCTGCAATCTCCTCTATGGCAACAGCCATCCCCTCTACTCTACTTGCATCTAAAAAGAGTCTATCCATAAGGGCTGATGTGAGCTTGTTTTTCTCTCCATCTGCCATATCTTTGGCATTTTCTTCAAGGAGTTTTGGAGTCTGCACCCGTAAAGCCTCTGCCATCTCTTTAAGGATTTTATTTTTTTCATGTCCGCTGAGTTCATTTAAAACTCTACTTGCCGCTTTTGCTTCTTGTAAAAATTGTTCCATTTTCATACCTTAGTATTTTATAAATGTTATAATACCAAAAAAAAGAGAGTTTATATGCAACAGACAATTACTTTTATAGGCAATGGGAACATGGCACTTAGTATTGCACAGGGTTTAAAGGACGAGTATAAAATAGAAGTGGTTGGAAGAGATTTAGAAAAACTTGATGTTTTTGAAGAAAAATTAGGGGTTACTATTGGCAAATATTTGCTTGATGGATTTTACATAGAAGATAGAACACTCATGCTTTGTGTCAAACCCAATAATGTTGAAGAGGTCAGCAAAAAATTCCATGGAAAAGCACGGGTTCTTTACTCTGTTTTAGCGGGAACTTCCTTAGAAAAACTCAAATCACATTTCAATACAAACGCAGTCGTACGTACCATGCCAAATCTCGCAGCAAGTGTGCAAAAATCAATGACAACACTCACAGGTGAGAGTGCCTTTAAAGAAGAAGCCAAAAAACTTTTTCAGTCCATCGGAGCGACACGATGGTTAAACAGTGAAAAAGAGATAGATATTGCCACCGCTTTAGCTGGTAGTGGGCCTGCTTATCTTGCACTAATGGCAGAAGCTTTAGCCGATGGAGCAGTCAAACAAGGGCTTAAACGCGATGATGCTATGGCAATTATGCGTGGACTTTTTAGTGGTTTTGGGGAACTCATTCAAAATGTACACCCTGCGATACTTAAAGATGGTGTCATGAGTCCAGGAGGAACAACGGCTGCGGGATATGGAGCTTTAGAAGAGGGAAATGTGAGGAATGCTTGTATAAATGCTGTCGAGAAAGCCTATAAAAAGGCTACTCAACTCTAAAGAAGTTTTAGCTTAGTGCTAAAACGATACCCAGAATACTTACAGTAATTGTAAGGGCATACACAAGTTTCCAGTGTGCTGTTTTTTCATTTGTTATTGTATTTGTCATTTTATATTTCCTCTATTAATTTAATCTATAATTATAATAGATATAAAATTATACAATACTTTTAAGCACACTTTCCTTAATCTTCACATCTAAATCCAAAAGTGAAAGTGGCAAACCAAAATCTTTTACCTTGACATAGTCTTTATAGGTCACTAAGAGTGCATCACTTTTGTCATTTTTCAAAATAGTTTCGAGTTCCTCTTTGACAAAAGCATGATGGTCAGGAAAATAGTTTTTACTCACTATCTCAGGTAAAAAGGCATCTAATCTTTGTGGTCTTGCAATAGCTGTGACTAAAGACATTTTATCTCTTTTATATTTGAGTGTCACCTCGCGTTCAAAATCTCTATGTTCTTGTAAAACAATCGCATTTTTTCCTTTCCATAATCTCTCACGAAAAGGCCCTGCTGGTAAACAAGCACTATTTTGACTCGTAACTTCTATGAGAAAATCTATCTTTTGAATATCATGTTTGGAGTAAGCATCATCGAGAAAAACAATTTCACTTCCCATCTCTTTTGCCTTGAGTATCCCTTTTTTTCTATCTTCACTCACAATCACAATCACATCTGTAAGCTTTTGTGCATAAATCATCGCTTCATCACCACTCACTTGCACATTACAAAGAATCTTTTTTCCATCTTTTACAACATAAAGCCCTTTTGATTCTCGCCCATAGCCTCGAAGTACTATCGCTGCATTTTTGTAGTTTTGTGCAAGAGCACTTACAAGAGGAGTCTTCCCGCTCCCACCAACATTTAAGTTGCCCACACTCACAATTTTCACACCAAAATCTTCAGCACGCATACTCACAAAACGCAGGTACATGACAAAACAGTAAAGCCAACTCAAAGGAAGTAAAAGAAAAGAGAGAAGTTTTTGCACACTGTTTGGGTTGTAGAAGTAGTTCTCAACCCAAAAGACAAACTCTGATTTCAAGATAATTTATACTCGTGTTTTTGCTATTTTTTTCACTTTATCTATGACTGATTTCACATCTTTATCACTCATACTTGCATAAATCGGTAAAGATAAAACTTGCTGGTATGTACGCAGAGCTACAGGGTAGTCATTGACACGCAGTGCATATTTTGTTTTATAGTAGCTAAGCAAATGCAGTGGAATATAGTGCAGACCTGTCCCTATACCTTTCTCTTGCAAAGCAACAGCAAAAGAATCACGATTTTTATCTATCTTAATAATATATAAAAGATAGGGATGTTCTGCATTCTCTGTAGAAGGCACAATAATATGTTCAACTCCTGCTAATGCTGTAGTATACATTTTTGCAATCTCTCGATGGCGTGTAATATTTTTATCTTGTTCTTTGACTTGGGCTCGGATGTAAGCTGCGTTTAATTCACTTAAAGAGTAATCATACCCTATATCTGTTACATTATAAATGTACTCAAGGGCATCTTCATCTCTCTCAATCGCATGATTTGCTAAAAGTCGTGCACGTTTAATAATTGTGTCACTATTGGTTACAAGCATGCCTCCATTACATATGTTTTTACGTAGATGCGGAGAGAAGTTAAAACAGACAATATCTGCTCCTGTAGCACCAATTTTTTCTCCCTTATATGTCGCCCCAAGGGCATCACTTGCATCTTCAACAATTTTAACATCATAAATTTTTGCCATCTTATAGACTCTTTCCAAATCAGCACAAGCACCCCCAATATGGGAAACAATAACAGCCTTGAGCTTTTTTGATTTGTTATCTTCAAGATAATTTTCAAGTTTGTCTAAATCAATGTTGTATGTCTCTGCATCAATATCAATAAATACTGGCTCTGCATCAAAATGACGAACAACTTCTGGGACATTCGGATGGGCATTGACAGAACAAACAACTTTATCTCCGCGTTTAAGGTCAAGAGCAAGCATAGCTAAATGCAGTGCTGCTGTTCCATGAGAAGTTGCAAGAGCATGCTCTGCACCAACATACTCACGAAATTCTTCTTCTAATTGTGCCACCTGAGTAATATCGTCTGCATCTAAAACATCACTTACATTTGCATGTGCCCCTACATTACTTTCATACTTGCTAAAAGGGATTTTTATCTCTTGTTTCATTGTTTTTTCCTTTAGAGTGTTATATCACGAGGATAATTAAAATCATGGTTTATCGTTCTTGAAGTGAGCTTTGCAATCACCGGCATCTTGCGTTTAAAATGATTACGAAAAATTCTCTTTATAATCATCTGCAACATCTTTGCATCCACCCCTCTTTTGATTATTTCATCTTCACTGAGTCGATCTTCTACATAGAGTTTCATCGCAGCATCAAGTTGTTTATAAGTATAGCCTAAATCATCTTCATCACTCTGTCCATCCCATAAATCAGCAGATGGTGGCTTAGTGATAATACTCTGAGAGACACCCAAATACTCGGCAAGTTCAAAGACCTCACTTTTATACAAATCACCTATAGGGTTAATAGCACTTGCTAAATCACCATAAAGTGTTCCATAGCCAAGCATCAGTTCACTTTTGTTACTCGTGCCTAAAACAAGGGCATTTTCTCGAGCAGATATATCAAAAAGGGTCGCCATACGCATACGTGATGAGAAGTTCCCTTTTCTTAAATTATCTAAATCAGGATTAAGACTTTCATAGGCTCTAAGCATCGGCTCAATAGAAGCTGTTTGAGAATGCAAAGAAAAATCACGGCACAACTCATCAGCATCATCAAGAGAACTTTGTGAAGAGTAGTGTGAAGGCATTTTCACACAAAGTAAATCATCTCCAAAAACATGATGTGCCAAAACTGCAACAACTGCAGAATCAAGTCCACCACTCAGACCTACAACAACTTTTGTTAGACCTGTTTTTTTTACTTCATCTTCTAAAAAAAGTTCTAAATACTCTGCAATTTGTGAATATTTACTCATCTACCATCCTACTTTATTAACAATTTATATTATAACTAACTTTTGTAACAAAGAAGCGATATAATACCAAATAAAAATAAGGATATGCTGTGCAAACACTCAAAAAACTCTTTTTACCCATAACACTGCCTATAGGTTTTATACAAAATCATTTTAAAGCAATGCTCTTTTTACTCCTGCTTTTTCTCCTTTTTGCACCCCAAAATGAAAACGATTTAACTTCTCATAATCTTCAAGAGATTAAACTTTATGGAACAATTATGAATGCTTCTGAAATCGTAGCACAAATTGATGCTGCCGCAAAAAACAAAGCTATCAAGGGAGTACTTTTAAGTGTAGATTCTCCAGGTGGAGCTGTTGCTCCTTCTGTTGAAATTGCCTATGCTATCAAAAGACTCAAGGCAAAAAAGCCAGTTGTTGCTTATGCCCAAGGGACTATGGCGAGTGGGAGTTACTACTCAAGTATCTGGGCAGATGAGATTATTGCTAATCCTGGAAGTATGATAGGGAGTATTGGTGTGATTATGGAGGGTGCAGACCTTAGTGAAGTCATGCAAAAAATCGGTATAAAAACGCAAACAATTCAAGCAGGAAAATACAAAAAACTCGGCACACCCGATAGACCTTGGAAAGATTACGAAGTCAATGAACTTAACAAAGTCATACAAGGCACCTATGATATGTTTACACACGATGTCGCCAAGGCAAGAGGACTCGACATTAAAAAACGTGCCTCTTTTGCAAATGCTCATATTTTTACAGCTGCACAAGCAGTGCAAGTTGGTTTAGTAGATAAACTAGGGGTTGCCTATGATGCCAAACGCAGAGTGGAAGCCTTAAGTGGTGTCAAAAAACCGCTTTGGAATAAAGAAGATAAATTTGACAAACTAATCAAAAAACTCACAGCAACTACAGCTGTGACACTTTTTACTTACTTTCCAAGTTTTGTTTTAAAGTAAGCACTTGTGCACTCACACTCATAGTTTCACTCTGGAGTTCAAAAATATCATCCACTTTGAGTGTAGCAATATCTATAACCTTATGGTTTTGTGAGAGTTGCACAAAACCTTTTTTTGTTTTATGTTTTGGATGATTTGCTCTCAAAAGCATTTGTACATGCTCTAACTCTTTTGTAAAATTTTGCATTTTAAAAGCTATCATCTCATGAAAACGCCCTTGCAGTTGTTTAACTTCTTCTGTTTTGAGTTCAAGTTTTTTACTTACAGAGTATTGTGAAAAAAGATTTTTTAGATGCTGAAGTTCTTGATTTTTACTATTTATAATTTGATTGAGATTTTGTCTGTATTGTGTTTGCAGAGTATCTAAAGTTTGGTACAATTCATTTGTATCTGGCAAACAAATTTCCATCGCTGCACTTGGTGTTGGGGCACGAACATCGGCTACAAAATCACTAATAAGCCAATCTATTTCATGTCCTACAGCTGAAATAATTGGTGTTTTTGATCTAAAAATTGCATGTGCCACAACCTCTTCATTAAAAGCCCATAAATCTTCCATACTTCCACCACCACGACTGACAATGAGAATGTCATAAGCTTTTGTATCGGCTACACTTACAGCATTGGCTATTTGAGCAGCGGCACTCTCTCCTTGGACTAGAACATCATATACATCAATCACAACTGCACGAAATCGATTTTCTGCCACACGCAACATATCTTGTAAAGCTGCTCCTGTTGCAGAAGTAATTAAAGCAATTTTTTGTGGAAATTTTGGAAGGGATTTTTTTCTCTCTTGTGCAAAATACCCTTGTGCTGAGAGTTTTTCTTTGAGCTGTTCGTAAGCAAGTGCTAAAGCCCCCTGCCCTGATGGCTCTATGCTAAAACAATTTAACTGATAAGACCCACGCGGTTTATAGAGTGTCAAAGCTGCATTTATAACAACTTTCATTCCCTCTTCTAAACGAAACTTCAATCTACTTGCATTGCCACGAAACATAACAGCACTTACAGTCGATGAATCATCTTTTAAGGTAAAATAAATGTGTCCAGAATTATGAAAGGTAATGCGAGAGAGCTCCCCTTCAATAAGGAGTTGTTGGAAACTACTCTCCAACAAGCTTTTAATTTGTTCGTTGAGTGAAGAAACACTAAGGGTATGCATACAACTCCTTACTGCTTACGAGCAATAATAAGTGTAGATATATCCATAGAAAAACTTTGTGTGTAAAGAATCTCAAAACCAGCACTTTTAAGTTCGTTTTGCATATTTTCTACGGTTGAAAAATCTCCAATGGAATTTGGAAGGTACTCATAGGCTTCAATGTTTTTAGAGATAAATCCCCCTATTTTTGGTAAAATTTTATTCATATAAAAATCGCGTACTTTTCCAAGGAATGAAGGGTTTTCATTTTTCATAAACTCTAAAATAACAACAAGACCCTCTTTTTTTAAAATACGATGAAACTCTTGCAAAGCAGCTTCTCTCTCAACAACATTACGAATGCCATAGGTAATACTCAAAATATCACTACTTGCATCAAGCAGAGGAATTTGTGTTGCTTTTGCAATATGATAATTGAATTGAGGATACTTTTTACGTGCAACATCTACCATGCCATTCGAGGGGTCTACACCAACAATTTCACCAACTGCAATACCCATTTTTTCAGCATGTTCTCTCCAAAATTCCATCATATCCCCTGTACCACAAGCGACATCAACAATTTTATCTAAGCTCTCTTCTCCTGCATATTGATAAGCTAAATCACAAGCTTTTCTTCGCCAACTCTTATCGACACCCATGCTCATCACTCGATTTGCTGTATCGTATGTTGGTGCAATATCATCAAACATTGAAACTATTTTTTCTTGCTTTTGTTTGTTCTGTTTTCCCGTACTACTCATAAAATTTTATCCTTTATTTCATCCACATTATTATATCTTTATCTTCTTTTGCTACATTTAAAATCTCAAAATTTCTTTTCTCAGCTTCAAAGGCACTCTTTCCACCAAAAGAGGGAGCAATATAGACTAAATAATAATCTACTATTTCAGAGGTCAATGCATACATTTTTGCCCCGCCTTCAATCATGATATTTTTATACTCTTGTAATTTGGAAAAGTCATCTGCAATAAAAACTTTTCTCTTTGGCACACGAAAAAGCGGGATTGTTTTATCGAACTCTTTTTGGCGTGAAAATATTAGCACATCTGGTGCCTTGCCTTGCACAAGCCGTGCATCAAGTGTAGGTCTATCTGTTCGAACTGTTTCGCCACCAATCACAAGTAAATCACAAACATTGCGCATGGCATGCACATTTTTTCTTGAATACTGCGAACTAATAATGCCATCATCCGTTGTTGCGTTTAAACGTTGTGCCCATTTAAAAAAAACAAACCTCTCTTGCAAAGTTTTTTCAAAAGGAAGCACTAAGGCATCGCAAGAGGCTTGTAAAATCTCATTTTCTACCAAGACTCCTGCATTTTCAAGTATACCATTCCCATTTTGTGCTACTTGATGCGTGTCTCTGCTTCCTACATATACTTTATGTATGCCTAATTGAGCAATAAGAGATGCACACGATGGCGTTTTTCCCACATGTGCACAAGGTTCAAGTGTTGTATAAAGTGTTGTTTTTTGAAAAATATTTTTATGATGTTTTAAAAGATATGTATGTATTTCACTGGATGATTCTAAATGTAAAATCATCTCATCATGCGTCATTTTATAATAAGCTTCTTGCAAGGCATTCACTTCAGCATGAGGTGTACCTGCTTTTTTATGTGCTTGCACTGCTAAAATTTCACCAAACTCACCAACAACACAACATCCTACAGCAGGGTTTGGAAAGGTAAGCCCTTGGTATTTCCATGCCTCACTTAAGGCAAGTTGCATATAAAAACTACTGTCGATTACCATTCAAAATAGGTCTTTGCTTTTCTCACATCATCAAATGCAATCACACTCTCTTCACCATCTTTGAGAAATGTTAAAGATTTTCCTTCTACTTTATGCAGAGTTGCTTTGAGTTTCTCTTTCTCACCAAAGACAAGCGAAATATTTTCACCAATAGATTTTTTAAAATGATCAAGTGTTGTAAGTTTTCTCTCAATCCCAGGGCTTCCAACTTCAAGTCTATATTCACCTGAAACAGGAGGTGTCACATCAAGCAGTGGAGAGATAAGATGCGTAAGTTCTACACATGCATCCAAACTCACACCCTTGCGTTTCCCATCTTCAAAAGTGTTAGAAATAACACTGACTCTATAAATAGTCTCTTCTCCTTCATTGACAACAGCTGTATCGTAGAGTTCTAGTCCCTCAACAGAGGCAACAAGTGATTGAATATCGCTTTGTAAACTCATAACTCTTCCCCTTTTTCACTTGGTTTTGCTATCTTTTTAAAAAGTTCTTCAAGATTTTTTGATTTTTGGAGTTGTGTATCAAACTCAAAAGTAAATTTTGGGCATCGGTACCATCCCTGATCTTTTAAACAGTATGTCTCTACAAGAGGGCGTGCTTTTCGTAAAAGTTTTAAGTACTCATTTTTTTCGGATTCTTTCAAATCATGAGGATTTATATAAACTTTTGCATCACTCTTCCCACGCGAGCAAACAACTTCTAAAATATCAAGTTCATGGAGTCTCTTGTCATTCATTGAACCGAGAGCTTGTGGGATTAACTCTAAAAGAACTGATTCAGTCCTTTTGAGTTTTATTTGTGCTTCTGTCATTAAAGACTTACTTTTTGCTCAACTTTTCTAAATGTTTCAAGGACATCACCTGGAACAACATCATCATAACCGCTAATCACGACACCACACTCATAGCCATTTCCGATTTCATCTACATCATCTTTAAAGCGTTTGAGTGAAGTAAGTTCACCTTCATAAGTAACCACACCATCACGAATAACACGAACCATTCCACCACGAACAAGTTTACCATCATTAACGATACACCCTGCAACGATTGCTTTTGGAATTTTAAAGACTTCACGAACTTCTGCTTGACCTGTATTTTCTTCTGTATATTTTGGTGCCATCATACCTGTGAGCATACCTGTAATATCATCAAGAAGTTGGTAGATAATTGAGTATGTTTTAATCTCAACACCTTTTTGTTTTGCTGCAGCTTTCACTGCACCAGTAGGACGTACATTAAACCCAAGAAGTACACAATTTTCAGAGTTATTAACAAGTTCTATGTCATTTTCAGTAATCCCACCAACACCACTAGAGATAACATTTACTTTCACTTCTTCATTTCTTAAATCTTCTAATGATGATTTAATTGCTTCAAGAGAACCATGGACATCAGTTTTGAGGACAACTTTAAGTGATTTAAGATTTCCTTCTGCTATCATCGCCGTCATATCTTCTAAACTTGATTTTGTAGAACGAGACAACTCTTTATGTCTGTCATATTCATGGCGTTTCATTGCAAGTTCTTTGGCTTCTTTTTCACTTTTCATAGCAGACATCGTCTCACCAGAAGCGGGAACTTCATTGAGCCCTGCAACAACTGCTGTATGCGAAGGTAAAAGAGATTTAATCATTTTATTGTTTTCATCTACCATCGCTTTAATACGACCATATGCAGAACCACACACAACATAATCACCCACCTTAAGTGTTCCATTTTGTACAATAACTGTAGCCACTGGACCACGACCTTTTTCAAGAGAAGACTCAACCACTGTTGCTTTTGCCATTGCGTTTTCATTTGCTTTAAGCTCAAGCACATCCGCTGTTAAAAGAATGTTTTCAAGTAAATCATCGATTCCCATGCCACTTTTTGCAGAGACAGGAACAAATTCAACATCACCACCCCAATCAGCTGGATTCATACCAATCTCAGCCATTTGACCTTTAACCATATCTGGTTGTGCTGTCTCTTTGTCCATTTTGTTGAGGGCTACAATCACAGGAGCCCCTGATTCAAGTGCCATTTTGACGACTTCTTTTGTTTGTGGTTTTACACCATCATCTGCAGCCACAACAATAATAATTATATCGGTTACATCAGTACCACGTTGGCGCATTGCACTAAACGCAGCATGTCCCGGAGTATCTAAGAAAGTAATCGCACGACCATGTTGTTCAATGGTATAAGCACCAATATGTTGTGTAATTCCACCTGCTTCACCATCAGCAATTTTTGCTTCACGAATCGCATCAAGTAAAGAAGTTTTCCCATGATCAACATGCCCCATAATTGTAATGACTGGAGGACGTTCTGTTGCATCTGGATCAACTTCAACATCTTCTTCTTCAAGTGTAAATTCATCTTTCGGGTCAATTATAGTTACAGTAACACCAAACTCTTCAGAGAGAATTTCAATTTCATCATTGCCTAAAAAGTCATTTTTCGTCATCATCATACCAAGGTCAAAAAGAACTTTAATAATCTCAGACATAGGACGTTTCAATGCTTCAGCAAATTCATAAACACGAATATCTTCAGGAATTTCAACTTCTGTTACAACTTCATCAACTTGCTTCTCTTTTGTATATTTTTTTCTTGTATCTTTACGAACTCTTCTGCCACGAGGTGCTGCTTTTTTATTGGCATTTCTTCCTGCTGGTTTTGGTGCTCTTGGTTTTCTTGGTTCTTCTACTGGAAGTGGTGCACGTTCTGTAGCATTTAAATCCAACAAGGTTACTTGGTCATCCATATCCATAGAAACATCGCTGAGTGAGCCACCAAAAATATCGAGTTTGGTACCTTGTGATTGTTTACTTGCAGATTTGCTTGATTGTTTGTTTTTCTTTTTCTGTGCAAGTTCTGCTAAAACTTCTTCACTCATTTTCCCATAAGAAGATACATTTGCCTGCTTCTGCGGAAGGTTATAATTCTCTTGAACTTTTGGCTTTTTCTTTTTGACAATTTTCAAACCACTCTTTTTCAGACCTGGTTTAATTTTTGGAGTCACAACCTTTAAAGTTGAAACAGACTTTTTCGGTGCTTTTGGTTCAGGTAGTTTTTCTTCTACTTTTTCACTTGCAACTTCTTCTGTTTTTACTTCTGGTTTTTCTGTTTCTACTGTTGCTTTTTCTGCCGTTGCTACTTTTTCTGCAACAACTTCTTTCTCTTGGACTACAGGTTTCTCTTTTTCACTAACAACTTCTTCTTGAGGCGAAGTCTCTTTTGGAGCATCTGCTGGTGCTTTTTTTCTTTTCACAACTTTAGGCTTTGGTGTTTCTTTCACTTCATCAC
>WFQD01000041.1 GCA_015487265.1 Sulfurimonas sp.
CACACAAGCACTTGCAGCACTCTCCCTCTCAAGTTCTATCTTTTTTATGATTTTAGCCGTTGCTATAGGCATGAGCGAAGCACTCACCTCTTTGGTTGGCAATGCTGTTGGCAGTGAAAATATCGCTCAGGCACGCCATATCGCACTCAATAGTCTTGCGTTTGCCCTTCTTTTGTCACTTGGTTTATCCTTGTTTGGTCTTTGGAGTATGCCCTATTTGCTTGAAATCCTTGGTAATCCACTCTATGGGACACAAACACTCCATTATATCAACACTATACTCTATGCAACACTCTTTTTTATAGGCTCATTCTTTTTTAATGCCCTACTGAGTGCTATGGGCGACACCATCTCTTTTCGCAATATTCTCATTGCCACTTCTTTTTTAAATGTTCTTTTAAACTATACTTTTGTCAAACTTTTTGGATTTGGTGTCATTGGGATTGCCATTGCTACTGTCATTTCTGAGTGCATCTCGATGCTCTATCTCTTTTATAAATTTAAACAGACAAAATTATGGCAAGGGTATAAAGAGTTTCATTTTGATTTTTCAGTTATCAAAAACCTTTTACATCAAGGCTTTCCCCCAAGTATGAATATGTTTCTTATTGGTCTTGGCATGTATATCATTACATATTACATTGTTCCTTATGGGAGTGAAGCAGTCGCTGCTTATGGGGTTGCTGTGAGAATTGAGCAAGTTTTTCTTATGCCTGTTGCAGGTTTAAGTGTAGCGACCCTCACTCTTATTTCGCGCAATAATGGAGCCAAACTCTACTACCGTATCCGTCCAACTATTCATTTTGCACTGCGTTATGGATTTATTTTTAGTGCTGTTGGTGTGATTACTTTTTTTCTTTTTGGAAATTTTCTCAGTGCTCTCCTCACAAACGACACAACCATTATGCATCTAAGTACAACCTATCTTCGTATTTGTGGCTTTGCTTTTTTTGCTTTTGTGGTGATTTTTATCTCTATTGCTATGTTACAGGGTATTGCCAAACCAAAGATTATTTTTCCTTTGAGTCTTTACAGACAAGTGATAGCCCCTGTTTTACTCTTTAGCTTCTTCTCACTTTTTCACCTGCCGATAGAGTCTATTTGGTTTGGATTAAATGTGATTATTTTCTCATCAGCACTCTACTTGTGGAAACACTCAAATGCACAATTAGGCAAACTCTACCAAGAGCGTCATTTTAGCTCTCCCCAATGAGTGCCAATATTTAAACTCGCTTTGAGCGGAATATTCAGTGGCATCACATCTTCCATAATCCTACGAAATCGTTCTCCTAAAACCTCTGCATCCTCTGCATTAACTTCAAAAATAAGCTCATCATGAATCTGTAGTAAGATTTTTGCATCTAACTTTTCTTCTGCAATGAGACGATGGAGTCTGTTCATACTTAGCTTAATCAAGTCACTTGCACTCCCTTGAAATACAGAGTTTACACTCTCGCGTTCATAGGCTGCTTTATACATAGGGGTTGCGTTTTCATAGTCAAAGTAACGGCGGCGTTTGAGCAATGTCTCTACATACCCAAACTCTTTAGAGCGTTCGACTATGCTTCTAAAATACTGTTTCACCGTTGGAAAAGATGCGAAATATTTTTCTATAATCTCTTTTGCCTCTTTTGTTGTTATGCCTAAGGTATCACTCAGTTTTTTCTGTCCCATTCCATATAAAAGTCCAAAATTGACTGTTTTAGCGATGTTGCGTTTTGCAGCGGCTTCTGCTTCGCCAAAAAGTACTGTTGCTGTTTGGAGGTGAATATCTTTTCCCTCTTGAAAGGCATCTACCAAAACTGCATCTTGTGAAAAGTGTGCAAGTAAACGCAACTCTATTTGGGAGTAATCTATACCTATAAGTTTTTTCCCTTCACCTGCAACAAAGGCTTCACGAATTTTTAAGCCAAGTGCTGTTCTTGCAGGAATATTTTGTAAATTTGGATTTTTAGAGCTTAAGCGCCCTGTTGCTGTTCCTGTTTGCACAAAAGAGGTATAAATACGACCTTTTTCATCTGCACGGCTCAGTTTTAAGAGAGGCTCTATGTAAGTTGAGTAGAGTTTATACACCTCTCTATACTCTAAAAGTTTCGGGATGATTTCGTGTTTGTCTTTGAGTTTACTTAAGACTTTTTCATCTGTCGAATAGCCTGTTTTTGTTTTTTTCCCCACCGGCAAACCTAAGGTCTCAAAAAGAACAACTCCTAGCTGTTTTGTAGAATTAATGTTAAATTCACTGCCAGCAAGGGCATAAATACTTTGTGTGAGTTCTTTGAGCATTGCTTGCACTTCTAAAGAGAAGTTTGCTAAAAAATCTGCATCGACCCCTATGCCCTCTTTCTCCATTACTAAGAGTGTTTTTATAAAAGGAATCTCTACCTCTTTTGCCTCTTGTATCAAATGATCGGCATCTTGAAGTGCTAATTTTTGTAAAAAGAGATTGTAGAGTTTATAAGTTATAAAAGCATCTTCTGCTGCATAAACGCAGGCATCTTGCAGGGCAACACTTGCAAATGTCTCCCCTTTTTTCACAGTATCTTTAAAAGCTACCATCTTGTGATTGAGTAACTTTTCAGAGAGTTTATCTAAACTCAGTGCTGATTCAGGGTTAATGAGCCATGCTAAAATCATACTATCATTTTCTACACGCAAACTATCATCTTCTAAAAATCGTGTGACAAAATGCAAATCAAACTTCATGTTATGCCCAACAACCTTAGCATTAAAAATCTTTCGTATCGCCTCTTTTGCCTGAGCTTCACTCACTTGCGTTTGCACACCCAAATAAAAGTGTGCAAAAGGGACATAATATGCCTCTGTATCATTCATACAAAAACTAAACCCAACAAGCTTATCTTTTGCATAGTCTAAACCTGTTGTCTCCGTATCAAATGCAATAAGTGTCTCTGGTGTTACAGTATCTAAAACATTCTCAAGAATTTTATTCTCAGTAATAAGTGTTGCCTGAAACTTAAGTTGTGGCGTTTTTTCTTCTACAATTGATGCCTCTTTTTGCTCTTGTGAGACTTGATTTTTTGCATGTAAAACTCTTAAAATTGCGTTTTGTTCATACTTTACAAGCTCATCATAAATATTTAAAAATGGATTTTCAACATCCATTTTATACGCTTCAAAATCTATACTCTCAAAAACATCGCGTTTGAGTGTCACTAACTCTTTAGACATATAGGCCGCTTCTTTAGATGCAAGCAGTTTTTTTCCCATTGCCCCTTTGATTTCTTCAACATGTGCATAAATATTGTCTAAAGTCTCATACTCACGAAGGAGTTTTTCAGCCCCTACCTTGCCTATGCCTTTGACACCGGGGACATTGTCGGCACTATCTCCGAGTATAGCTTGGTAATCTGTAAACTGTTTTGCACTCACCCCATACTTTTCATAACAGGCTTTTTCATCAACCCTCTTGCGTTTAATGGCATCATAAATGATAGTTCCTTTTGCATCATCTATGAGTTGGTATAAATCTTTATCATGTGAAACAACTCGTACTTTATAGCCCTCTTTTTGTGCTAAGTGTGTCACAGTGGCTATCATATCATCTGCTTCATACCCATCCATTCCAAGGGTTTTGTAGCCCATTTTATCGATCCACTCTATGGCGATAGGGAGTTGCATAGAGAGTTCAGGTGGTGGGGCTGAACGGTTTGCCTTATAGTTTGGGTCTATTTCATTACGAAAAGTATCCCCTTTGGTATCAATAGCAAAAATGATATAATCACTATCATGCTCTTTTTGCAAGGTTGCTATAAAGTTTGTAAACCCAGTGAGCAATCCTGTAGGAAAGCCCTCTTTATTTTTTAAGTGTTGTGGAAGTGCATAAAATGCGCGGAAGAAAAATCCGAAAGTATCTATAATAGTGACTGTTTTTGACATAAATTACCTTTGCTAATTTTGTCAGGATTATATCATATTTTCAAGAAGCCTATTCCATGATAAATCGTAAATGCTCCATAAAGTAATACAGCGATGGAGGAGAGACTCATCATCATATTTCTAAAACTTGTTGCTGAGGCTAAAGAAGCTAAAAATCCAACACCAAACATTGCAGGAATAGTACTCATACCAAAAATTGCCATGACTAAAGCCCCTAAAAACGGGTCAGCTGTTCCCGCAGCCGTAATGGCAAAAAAGTACACAAAACCACATGGAAGCAAACCATTGAGCATGCCGAGTGCAAAAAAACTTGCGTTTGATTTGGAGTTAAGTATCTTTTTAAATGTGACTTTGTAAAGATGTGACGAGGAAAAAGAGTGCTCTATAATTGTTAAAAACTTGAGTTTTCCCATAAGAGAGAGTCCTGCTAAAATCATCGCAACCCCCACAATAATCAAAACAACACCCCGCGAGGTATTTGAAAACTGTATCACACTTCCAAGGGTACCAAAAATTGCCCCAAGAATAGTATAGGTACTCACACGTCCAAAAGAGTATAACAGATGTGCCGTACTTTTAGAAAATTTTGAACTTGCAGGTTCTATCTTAATAGTAGAGTATGCAAGCACAATCCCCCCGCACATGCCAATACAATGCCCAAAAGAACCTAAAAAGGCAATACTGATTATGGTTATAAAATCTGCTGTTTCCATTTATTATCCTAATTTATTTTTATAATTATATTCATTAATAATTACAATAATGTTAAATTGAAGTTATTATCTTCTTTTTTTGCCTTTTCCCCTATCGTCATAGAGTAAAAACCTTCGTAAATCTTCTTGTAAATCAGCATCTAAACTCTCCCAAATCTTACTCTTTTGCTCAAATCTTGGCAAATCTTCTTTTTTAGATTTTTTTATATCACGAATAAGATAGTGATAACGGACAATTTTTTTTGTGTATTCACTAATAAAAGGCCAATTTTTGATGATTTGATAACTTCGCTCTTCATGATCTGTAAAACTCCACTCATCAAATTCATAATCTTCAGCATCTTTTTTAAATGCAGTGAATGGCTTGCCAATATCGTGTAAAAGTCCTGCAGCAAAAAACCGAAACTCTCCTGCTTTGAGTGCATAATAAGTTACACGAAGGGTATGCACGAAAACACCATGCTGGTGCCATAAATTTTGCGTAAAAAAAAGTGAATCTAAAAAGGCATACGAGAATATCTTGTTATTGACCCTGTTCAAAATTGCTCCTTTGCCATAGGATGATAGACATCCACTGTGTCTTTTAAATCCTGTTTTTGTATATGAGTGTATATTTGTGTTGTAATTAAAGAAGCATGCCCTAAAAGCTCTTGGACTACCCTTAAATCTGCCCCACCAACAATAAGGGCTGTCGCATAAGAGTGCCGTAAAATATGCGGGGAGACTCCCAAATACTTTTGTGTAATCTTATAGGCAGAAATACGACTGAGCTGTGTTCCCTGATAATTCATCCACAAAAACTCCCGCTCAAAAGGTGCTGCGTTTATATAGAGTTTTAAGGCATCAAGTGCCACAGGAGCCACAGGCACCAAACGCTCTTTTTCTCCTTTTGCATGGCGAATATGCAACCACTCTTCTTCTATATCTTCTGCTCGTAAGGCTAAGCATTCACTAATTCTCGCCCCTGTTGCATATAAAAATAGTATCAAAGCATAATCTCTAAGTCCTATCCAAGTCGTTTTATCTATAAGGGCTAAAGCATTTTGAATCTGCTCAAATGATAAAAATTGTGGGAGTTTTTTAGGGAGTTTGGAAAGATGTATTTTTGTCGTCTCATTCATAAACTCTTTTTTATAACAAAAATCAAAAAAGGAGTTTACCGAGGAGAGTTTTCTATTGAGAGTGCGTTTGTTTTTGTAAGTGCTTAATGCTTGAAAAACATCGAAAGTGTCAAGTGCTATCAGTGCTTTTTTACTCAAAGCCTCGATTTGCAGTAAATCTGTTTCATAGGCTTGAATGCTTTTTGCACTCAAAGCTTTTGAAATGCGCAAATACTCTAAAAAAGCTTCAAGCTCATTGGACATTATCTGAAAAATTACTTAACGACTATTGTCTCATCATCAACATAAAAGGCTTTATTTGTAACAAAAACATAGCCATCATCAAAATCTGCTTCATGGACACTATAATCTTTCATGTTTTTATTTAAAACAATCACATAGCCTTCTTTTTCTAAAATATAGAGTTTCTCTTTGCCTGCAATCATGCCAAGAAAGTGTGCAAAAGGAAATTTGATTTTTGCATTGAGTTGTAAGTTTGGTGTGAGTGAGACGATTTCGCCCTGTTTGGTTGCAACATAAATGTTTGTTCCATCATAGACCATTGTACGGATGTCATATTTTGCACGGATCTCTTTTTCTGACATTGCCAAAATTTTATACCCTGTTGCTGCCACTACTTTGTTGTCAATCATTTTAAAATAAATTACATTGTTGAACTTATCATCTGCTGAGACAATCACACTACGAAGCTTTTTCTTCTTTTTTGCATTGACAATAATCACTTTACCATCAAGAGTAGAAAAAACAACCAAATCATCTAAAAAGTAAGGATTAACAATTTTTCGATTGACTGCGAGAGACTCTGCACCCTGATCACGAAAAAAAGCTTTTTTCTCTTTCAGTGAGTAGAGTGCAAGTTCATTATCTGCAAAAAGCACTGCAAGTGTATCTGCTTTTACACTCGCACTTGCCACTGTTTTATGGAGGTTAAGATTTTCTTTTTGTGTGCTGTCTTGGCGAGAAGTAAGTGTCAAATTACCATCAATAGTTGCTGTAATCACCCAATTATCTGAGTAGGAGATAACACGCTCATCTTCTCTCACCTTCATTTTTACAATGCCATCTTTTGTAAGCACACTCCCATCTTCTAAGAGTGCAACATTAAGACTTGTATCGACAATAGACTCATCGAGTTGTCCATACTTTTGCCAATCATCTCCAACACTCTTTGGTTCATAGACTCTTTTTGTGCTACAGGCACTCAATAACAAAAGAAAAACAGTAGCAAGACTTAAAAAAACAGCACGTCTCATCATAATACTATTTCACACCATAATGCATTAGGGCATTGGCAACTTGTGCGATAGGTGATTGAATGCTAATAAGTGCAAGTTTTTCATGCGCTTTTTTAAATTGAGAAGCTTGCATCTGCAAAACAGCAATCTGTACATTTGCCAAATCTTTATACATTGCGTTTTCTCTGAGTGTATAATCTGTAAATAATTTTATATCTTTTGACATACTTGCAACATTGTAACTTGCCAAATCACCAATAAGTGGTGTTTTCGAGTTTTCGAGTTTTTTAAAAGCCTCTATGTCCTGCGTTTGCACGGCTCTTTTGTATTGCCAAGCATCATAAAGTGCTGGGCTTAAAGTGTGTAACTCCTCTGCAAGTGTTTTGTCTGTCGGTGTTTTTTCTAAACTTGCAAGTGTTGCGTTTGCATGTTCAAGAGTGTTTTGTTTATTCACCGTATAGGCAATGTTCCCACCTACAAGGAGGACAACAGCGACAACAGCAGCTATCATAAGATTTTTATATTTTTTAACAAACTTCTCTGTCATTACCGCTTTTTCAAAAAACTTTTCTTCAGAGTTTAACTCTTCTTTTACCATTTCTATATCTTGTTTTAAACTCAAAATATTCCCTTCTTCGTATATAAAGTTCCTAATACTACCCATAACTAAGTTAAAGTTTGTTAAAATAGTGCTAAATTTCTTTTTAAAGGATTCCTATGCAAGTAGATGACGCACTCTTAAGTAAACTAGAGAAACTCTCATTTTTAAAAGTCAGTGATGATAAACGCGAAGAAATCATCTCCCAGCTCTCAGAGATTGTGAGTTTTGTTGATAACCTGAGTGCACTCGACACAAGTGGTGTTGATGATAAATTTGCTATGAGCGATGCACAAACAATACTCCGAGAAGACACCCCCGCTTGTGAAAGTCAAATCAACGATGCTATTCTTTCTCATGCACCAAAAAGTGCAGAACACTTTTTTATAGTACCAAAAATCATCGAGTAAACCATGATACAAGTGTATGGAATTAAAAACTGTGACAGTGTCAAAAAAGCGCTCTCCTTTTTTAAAAAACATAATTTAGACTATACATTACAAGATTTTAAGACTGAAACTGTTGGCTGTGAAAAAGTCTCCTCTTGGCTCAACTTTGTCACCCTCAAACAACTTTTCAATACACGCAGTACAACATACAGAAATTTAAAACTCAAAGAGAAAAATCTCTCTGATGAAGAAAAAAAAATGTACCTTTGTCAAGAAAACCTCCTCATTAAAAGACCGGTAATTGAGGTGAATGGTACTGTTATAGTTGGCTACAACGAAAATAATTTTAAAGGAGTCTTTTTATGAGCAATGAAGAAACTGTAGAAAAAAACCAAACCATAGACATCAAAAAACTACTCAAAAGTGTTTTAGCTTTTAACTCCTCAGACCTGCACCTTGTTGTAGGGAGTGAACCACAGATTAGAATAGACAAAGAGCTCCGTCCACTTAATCTTCCAAAACTCACAGATACTGATGTTGAAGAGATGGCTTACTCACTTTTAGAAGACAAACAAAAAAAGATTTTTGAAGAAGAGAATGAACTCGATTTTTCGTTTGAACTCCAAAACATTGGGCGTTTTCGTGCAAACTACTACCGCACCATTCATGGCATTGGCTGTGCGTTTCGTATGATTCCTATTGAAATTCCCACGCTTGATGCTTATGGAAATCCACCTATATTTAAAGAACTGATTAAAAGAGAAAAAGGGCTTATTTTAGTCACAGGACCTACAGGTTCAGGAAAATCAACAACTCTTGCTTCTATGTTGCATGAAATCAACATTACAGAACGTCGCCACATCATCACCATTGAAGACCCCGTAGAGTTTGTGCATCAAAATGATAAATCACTCTTCTCACAGCGTGATGTCGGCAGTAATACCGCCTCTTTTGCATCGGCACTCAAATACTCTCTACGTCAAGACCCGGACATCATCCTCATCGGTGAGATGCGTGATGCTGAAACGATTGGGGCAGCACTTACAGCAGCTGAAACGGGGCACTTAGTTTTTGGAACACTCCATACAAACTCTGCACCCGGAACTATCAACAGAATTATTGATGTTTTTGATGGGCAAGAACAAGCACAAATCCGTGCACAGCTTGCAAGTTCACTCATTGCTGTCATTTCACAAACACTCATTCCAAAAATTGGCGGGGGAAAAGTTGCCACACAAGAGATTCTCATCACAAACCCTGCCGTACAAAATCAGATACGAGAAGACAAGGTGCATCAAATCTATTCACAAATGCAACTCAACCAAACTGAAACGCACATGACAACACAAACGCAACAGCTCATTGAACTGCTCAAAAAAAGAGTCATAGACAAACACAATGCCATCAAAAATTCCAATCGACCAGAAGAGTTAATGAAAATACTTGAAAATTTCTAAATAAAGGTTTCGCATGCAATACTTGAAAATTATTTTGTTTTTTGCTTTTTTTGTGAGTGTTGTTGAGGGGAATAATAATTGTATAGAAAATGGTGTAAATACTTATGGAACAGCTCCAACAAATGTAGCTTTTGGAACAAATAGTGATATTACAACTCCTTCGAATTTTATTCCTACTACATCTATAACACTCAATGACTCAACAAATAATCAAACATGTATAGTCGTCAATGCTATTCCAACAGATTGTAATGCTTCAGGAACACTCTTTTCTTTTACTAGCTTTATGAAAAATCAAACTGTTGTTACTCCAACTATTGACCAAGTTTTTTCAAATTTATCAGCAGAAACTTCGCCAACTTATAATAATGGTAGCACACAGGACATCACAACAAACCAAAATTACAATAATTTAAGTGTAACATTACATACTCATGTAAGCCTACAAACACAAAACAATCCACTAAAAATAAATAATTTGCATATAGATGATATTAATTCTTCTCTTTATGTTACAAGTCAAAATCCCTATGATTTAGAAATTAAAACTGTAAACATGGGAAATGCAGCAAATACTTTTTTAACACTGCAAAATGCACAATACTTTAAAACACAATCTTTTACTCAAGCACAAGATGCTAGTATTAGATTACCAAATATAGAGAGAATTGATGCAGGTAATTGGAACTTTGCAGGGGATGGAGCTTGTTCACAAATAGAAGGAACACATGGAGATTATAGATTTAATAAGTTAGGAGATAATAAAAATAAAAGTGCAATTATAATCAATGGTGCAGATAGAGTGTATGCGGGAAATATCGCAAGTAATAATGTTTATCTTAAAACTGATACTCTTTCAGTTTTAAC
>WFQD01000042.1 GCA_015487265.1 Sulfurimonas sp.
ATTGAGCCCAATATGGGTAAGTTAACATAATTATTACAAAAATTGTTCCAATACTCAAATATTTTACATAATTTTTGCAAATACTTCCCTCACATACAGGTCTTTTTCTAAGTTTAAAAAAGTAATTACCCCATAAATATAAAATAATCAAAACTGCCGCAATTGAAAAATAGATATGATATGGAGCAAAAATATGTAAAAACGATAAACTCCCAACACTCACTCCAAAAACTAAAAATAAAAGTGGTCCTAAACAACAAGTACTAGCAAGAATTGCAGTAATTACAGCACCTGCTATTAAAGCCCAAAAGGATTTATCTTCCTTTTGAGGTGGAAGTTCGCATTCATATCCTTTGACAATCGTCAAAATTGTATTTTTACCATCTTTTTTTTCTGTTACATAAAGTCCTTGGTTTTGAGCAAATCTTTTTACATTTTGGATGGATGAAAAAGAATTAACCTCAACTTCTAAAATCCCTTCATCCATCTCTTCCAAAGCTTCTTTTGTTTTAATTACAGGTTCAGGACAAGCTAAATTTTTACAATCTATCCTTTTTACCATTAAAAGATTTCCTGAGATGTAATTTTATATTCAAATGATTTTGGAACATAATAATTCAATACATCATCATTAACTTCAGCATAAGGATATCCAAACATATTCAAAGGATATTGAACAGGTTTTGGATAAAGTACAAAATCTCTTGCATGGTTAAATGCCATCCAGTTCATCTCCCAAGAATGTAGATATTTTTTAACTAATGTTTGAACTTTAGAATCGTCATATTTTAAACCTTCAACAAGTTCAAGTTTTGTAATATCTGCTGGATCTGTTGGAATCCATCCAGCACCTGGAATATAATATTCAGCTCTACAATGTTGCCAAGTAGTAATATTTGCAAATCCATTTTTATCACTTTTTCCAAGAGCTTTATCAAAATGACTCTTACCAAGTCTAATACCAAAAACTTCTCTTGCAGGAATTCCTGCTGCTCTTGTCAATGCTACAAATAAAGAGCTCAAATCTGTACATTTTCCGCCAAAATATCCTTTTTTATAAATTTCTTCAACAGGTTCTGGTTTTACCATTTTTTTAACATCACCTTTACCACAACCTATTACTTTTTTATCTCTATATGTATGTGCTGTACACCAGTAATAAATTTTTTTAACTCTCTCAAACCTATCTTTTGTATTTCCTACAATTCTATCTGCTAACGCTTTTATAATTCCTGTTGTTGGAATATGAGCAGTTGGTAAAAGATATTTTTTTACTTCTTTTGGATAAGGTAAATTTTGCTTACTTGCCCACTCAATTTTTTCTATTGGAACGGTTCTATATTTTGTTTCAACTACCATTTCCATCAAAACAATTTTTGGCATATCTGATTTATTCCATCTTGCATAAAAAGTATTTGCCGAATATTCATTATTATTATTAATATCATATTCGTTATAGTTTCCATCAAAATTTAAAATTCTTACATGCTGATAAGGGGCATTATAAGGCATCGGATTCCAAAGTCTTGCTGGATACTCTTTTGCCGGATATTTTATATTGAAAAAATATTGAACCCTAAATCTTCTAACTTCATCATCTTTTGCAAAACTAACACTTGGCATTGCGCTCAAAACTCCTAAAGCTGCACTTGTTTTTAAAAAATCTCTTCTTTTCATATTTACTCCTTTATATTTTTTTAATTTGAACTTTAGTAGAACTAAAATCAGGTATCCCACTAACTTCATCAACTAATGGATATTGGTATTCCCCTGATAAAAATGTAATTAAATTAGGTGAAATACCAATTGCTCTTTTTTTGTCTGCCATCACAATATCTCCTTTTGTTACATTTCCTAACATCACCTCCTTAGCATTTTTTATATAAAGAGGATTTGCTCCATGTTCCCAATGACCAAAATGATGAGAATATGCCACACATCCTCTTGTTACAAAATTAGTGATTTTAACTTTAGTTTTTAATGCTTTACCATTTGCATTTATAATTTCAACTTTATCGCCATCACTTAATCCGAGCTCATTTGCATCTAAAGGATTTACTTTTAAATAAATATCAGGATCGTAAAATCTAGCTTTATCTAAACAAATAGTTC
>WFQD01000043.1 GCA_015487265.1 Sulfurimonas sp.
AATATATAAATATATTATACTCATTTGGTGCTTTTAAACCCCTAAAAATAGGGATTAATTGATGTTTTTTCAAGTGGATTTTGCACCTAATTCTTGAGTACTTTTTTCCTTAACTTAATGGCAGTGAAGGGGGGGGTGTATAATTACCTTAAGAATTATAGTTAGTTCTTAAAATTAAAATAGCTTTTTTAAGCATCTTATTCAGTTTTTCCTTCATACCGAGAAATTGGATACTATTCTTTCTTGAGGTGAAGTGATGAAAAACATGAGTATAAGAGCAATTTTACTAAGTTCTTTTGCTGTAATGATCGTAGCGATGAGTGTAATCTTTAGTTTAGGTTTTATAGCCTTAGATAGATCAGTAGATGGTGTGATAGAGACAGAGAGAACAAGTCTCTTGATGGCAGATGTTACAACAACTGAAAAATCTATCTTAGAGGGTGTAGCATTCTCTTTGTCTTACAAAGATACAGGTGATAAGAGTGAGTTACAAAAGTATGAGCTAATGTCGAGTGACACCTTAAAGAGTATCAATCATCTTCTTTCAGAGATAAAAAATCCAGAAGACAAGAGTCTTACATCTACAATAAAAAAAGATTTTCTTCTCTATAGCAGTGCTGTCAAAAATGGTAGTAAAGATGTAAAAAGTTTCAAAAATGGACTACTCACTGCACTAGATAACTTACATAGTAAGATTATGAAGATGCAAAAAGATTCTATAGAAAGTACTAAAAGCACTGTTATTAACTACAAAGTTAGTATGACAACTATTGGTCTTATTGCAATTGCTTTAGGCATTATTATCGCTTTTTTTGTTGCAAACTTTTTAGTAAAAAATCTTTTGACTATTCAAGATGCTGCACGAGACCTCTCTTCTAGCGATGGAGATTTAACCAAACGGATGCCTGTTATAGGAAAAAATGAGATTGGTACTTTAGCTATTGAGATAAACAAGTTCATTGAAAAAGTACAAGAGACTGTTCGAGGAGCAAAAGAGAACGGAAGTGAAAATGCCTCCGTCTCAGCAGAACTCTCTGCAACTGCACTTGAAGTTGGAAACCGTGCAGAAAATGAAGCAAATCTCGTGGCAAATACCTCTGTAAGAGCGACGGAAGTTTTTGAAAATCTTCAAGAAACCGTCTCCATAGTTGCAAGAAGCGCAGAAGATGTTCAAAGTGCAATGAGTACTTTGGGTGAAGCTAAAGAGAGTGTAAGTGAGTTGTTAAGCAGTATGAGTCTTACAGGTGAAAAAGAGATTGAACTCTCTGGAAACATGGAACAACTCCAGCAAGAAGCAGCCTCTGTGAAAGAAGTACTCTCTATCATAGCTGATATTGCCGACCAGACAAACCTTTTAGCACTTAATGCTGCCATAGAAGCAGCACGTGCAGGAGAACATGGACGTGGATTTGCTGTCGTTGCTGATGAGGTAAGAAAACTTGCAGAACGCACACAAAAAAGTTTAACAGAGATAACAGGAACTATAAACCTTGTCATCCAGTCTATTTCCGATGCAAGTGGCAATATGCAAAACAACGCTAAAGAGTTTTCACTTGCGGTAGAAGAAGCCGATAAAGTGAATGCACAGATAGAGAGTGTGCACACAACACTCTTTGATGCTTCAGAGGCAAGCAGACAATCTTCTGAGAGTTCAAATATTATTTCAGATGAGATGGAGAGTGTTATAAATAACATGAATGAGATTACGACTATCTCTACAGATAATGCAAGAAGTGTAGAAGAGATAGCAGGTGCGGCAGAGCATCTCAGTCATGTAACTGAAGAACTTAGACATACACTTGAACTTTTCAAAGCTTAAAAAACTTGTTCTTATTGGGGCTTCTACAGGAGGTCCTGGACTCTTAGAGAAGATAGTGAGTTCTCTCCCTCATGAGATTAATTTTACTCTTGTTATTGCCCAACATATGGATGCTTTAGCCCTCTCATCTTTTGCAAAACGGCTCAACAGAATTACTCCCAATGAAGTAGTTTTTGTGCAAGAGTCTCTTGTGCTAGAAAACTCCAAAATCTACCTTTTAGAAGATAGCTCCTACTTTGAACAAAACCGAGAGATTTTTATAAAGAAGTGCGAAGATAACAAAAGTTACTATCATCCTGAGATAAATACTCTTTTCTCTTTTGGAGCTAAGTTAAAAAATGTAGAAGTAGTGGCTTATCTTTTAAGTGGCATAGGGCAAGATGGAGCAAAAGGGATGCTTGCACTCAAAAAAGCAAACTTCAAAACAGTTGCACAAGATGAGAAAACATCCATCGTCTATGGTATGCCAAAAAGTGCTTATGAACTTGATGCTTGTCGTGCAGTTATGAGCATAGATGAAATTATAGAAGATATAAAGAGGAACTAAAAATGTTTTCACTCTTTAAAAGAAAAAAAGTAGAACCTGTAGAAGAACCCCCTAAAAAAGTAGAAATTTTTTTTGATGACAGCATCGCCAAAGCGATACTTGTCGAGATTAAAAAAGAGTTTGGCTTAGATTATGAACGTCAAGAGTACATAACATTTAGAAAGCTTGAACGCTTTGCTCTTAAACATGACATTTATGATTTTAAAAAGCTCTCTGCTATGATACAAAGTTCTCAAACATTGAAAAAAGAGCTTATCAATATGCTCACAGTAGGAGAGACTTACTTCTATCGAGAGTTAGGGCATTTTGAGATACTCTCTAAACACATGGAACAACACCGTGTTTCTAAAATACTTTGTGCTCCAAGTTCTAGCGGTGAAGAGGTGTACTCTATCTTGCTTTATCTCTTTGAGAAGCAAAAAAGAGTGGATTTTGACATTATAGGTATAGATATAAATAGCGATGCCTTAGAGAGTGCTAAAGAAGCGTGTTACTCTCAGCGTTCAGTCTCTAAACTCCCAAGTGAACTGCTCTCTAGGCACTTTGAAAAAAGAGGAGATGGTTTTTGTGTCAAACAAAATCTCAAAAAGAGTGCAACTTTTAAATACCAAAATGTTTTTGATGACTCTTTTGAGACTTTAGGGAAGTTTGACATTATATTTTGTAGAAATATGCTTATCTATTTTAATGACAATGAAAAAAAACTCCTCCTCAAAAAGTTTAGAAACCAGCTCAGTGATAATGGAATCCTCTTTCTAGGGCATGCCGATATAGCATTTATTCCTGAGGGTTATACGAAAAAACATACGAAAGATGGGAGCTACTACATTAAAAGTTTTTCCAATATATAAATTTATATATGTATCGCAATACATACTATTTTAAGATGTGATTGTGTTATAAAACATTTCTAAATTAGACTTATAAACCTAATTTATGAGTCTTTTTTTGAACTTTAAAATCTTTGTTATCTGTAAATTTCTGTTTTTTGTAGCTTCTTTCATAAAAAACTAAACCTGCATAATCACAAATGCTACAAAAGTCCCTATCACTATTTGCCATGAAAAACCGATGCTAATTCCGAAGGTATAGGGTTGGAGGGCAAGGACTGTTACAAAGCCTCCTGCTAAAGCAAAGGGAACACTTTTGGCACTTCCTCGTGTAGTAAAGAGGGCAGAAAAAAAGACTCCTAAAAGCCCAGTATAGGCAAATGCCATGATGCCTAAAGCAAAACTAATGAGTGGTAAGTTGCTGTACTTTTGCCAAAAGAAACTTAGTACCGCCATAAGTATGAGTATAAAAGCAAAAAACAGTACCGCTTTTTTGGATTGTTTTACAAAATACGCTTCACTTGTTTGTGGCTCGCTTTGGAGTTTGTAGGGTTTGTAAATGTCCTCAATGGCAACAGAAGCCATCGCCCCTAAAACTGAATTTGTACTTGAGAGTGCGGCGGCTATTGCCCCTACTGTGACGATAGCACGAATCCCCTCTGGGAGTTCATGTAAAATGTAGTACATAAATACGGTAATTTTTTCACCACTAAAACTTTGTGTAATGTCGGTACTTTGGTAATGCACAAAAAGTAAAGCACCGATGGCTAAAAAGAGTAAGACAATGGGGATTGTGAGAACGATAGAGAGAATGAGCGAAGCAGAGGCTTCGTTTTTGTTTTTGCATGAAAGCACGCGTTGTGTCATATCTTGGTCGAGTCCAAATGCGGCGATGTTGAGTAGAAGCCAACCACTTAAAAGTCCGATGAGGTTGAATTTTCCATCAAGCGAAGTGTCTAAAAAAGTGAGTTTATGATTGGCTTGAAGCACTCCTAAAATATCGGTATGACTCAAAGAAGTGTAGAGATAAAAAAGGACAATAACACCTGCGCCAACATAGGTAACGGCTTGCACAATATCACTCAAAATGACAGACTTCACCCCACCAAAATAGGTGTACATCAAAGCCCCAAAAACTAAAATCAAGATAGAGAGAAGCATATGCACAAAACTAATGTCTAAAAATAAAATCATACTAATAGCCAAAGCACCGATGTAGAGTCTCGCCCCACTTGCCATCACACGACCCACTAAAAACATAATGCCTGCTTGTCTTTTGGCACTTGCTCCATAACGGTGTTGTAAAAGTTCATAGACTGTAATGACCTTGTACGCATAAAACTTTGGGACAAAAAAACGGGCGATAAAAAAGACGGCTAAGAGTGCTGAGAAGTAAAAGCCAACAAAAGTAAAGTTATGAGCATACGAGAATTCAGGTACTCCTAAAAAAGTGGCAGCAGATTGTGAGGTGGCTAAGATAGAGAGGGCAACTGCTAAAAGAGGCATACCTTTGGCACTAGTGAAGTACTCACGAGAAGAGGTGATTTCTCCACGAGAAAAGAGGTAAGAAGTGAGTGCTAAAACAAAAAAGTAAGTAACAAACACACCCCAATCAAGTGCAGAAAATCCGCTATTCATGAGAAGATTTGAGTCCTAGTATGCGTACTTCTTTACGAACAGCTTGCATAAATTTTTTCCCAGGGTCCACCTTTTTTGTTCGGTAGTTTTTATCTTTTTCTAGCCAAAGACCTGTTTTTTGCATCGCCGTATATTCGTAATGACCGATGAGAAACTCAATTTTCGGGTATTTAAAACGCAAGTACTTTATGAGCTTTGCGTTAGCGATAACCTGTGCGTGTGTGAGATCCTCTTTTTTGTTGTCTTTACCGCCTACATTTTCTATACCGATACTTGAGTAGTTCAGACCGATGACATGGCGAGCCATGATATTGTCAGGCATGAGTTGGTAGATGGTTCCGTTGCGTTTGACAAGGTAGTGGGCTGAAACATTTAAAGCAGAAGCTTTGGCAATGTCGGCTCTATCTGTTGGTAATGTCTCAGGGTAAAGTCGTGCAAAAGATTTGTTAAAAGTTGGTACAGCCGTCCAATGCAGAACGATGGCAATCGGTTCTATCTTGATGTCTTTCACATTGAGTCCATAGTGCTTTTTGATGTACTCTTTGGTTAAATCTTCGCGTTTTTTTGTAAACTTGATAGGTTTTTGAATGATACTGTTTTTTGTATGCAAGTTTTCTATGCGCATATTTGCTTCGACAATACGGCTAATAGGAATAGCACCCGCTTTGAGCTGACTCATAACAACATTGACTAACTTCTCTACACTCACGTTATCAAGTTGGTTAGCAAAAAGGAGCATATCTACCCCTGCATTTATGGCTAAGGTAATGCGCTCTTTGAGGGTGTACTTTTTAGCGATAGCACCCATCTGCATATCATCGCTTATAATCACACCTGTGAACTTCATCTCATTTCGCAGAAGTAATGTGTTAAATCTGTAAGAGAGTGTTGCAGGGTATTTTTTGTCAATGTGTTTGTTAAAAACATGGGCTGTCATAATTGCATCGGCATGTTGTGACTCTAAAAGTCCATAGTAAGGTTTTAACTCTTCTGGCGACCATGTCTCACTTACATCCACAAAACCTTCATGAGAGTCTGCGTTTGAAGAACCATGCCCTGGGAAATGCTTGAGAACGGAGACAATATGCTCTTTTGATTGCTCATCAATCACCACTTTGGCATACTCCACCACTTGACGCGGGTCACTTCCAAAAGAACGTCCCATGCCCACAATGACTTTGTTTTTTGGGTTGATGGCAAGGTCAACCACAGGGGCAAAGTTCATGTTAATGCCTGCACTTTTGAGCATTTGTGCTTGTTTTTTGTAGGTTGCAACCGTATCTTTGTAGTTGTACTTTGAAACGGTAACTGCTGATGGGATTTTGGCAAAGCCATCTTTGGGGTTGAGTCTTGCCACTTTGCCACCCTCTTGGTCTATACTGATAAAAAGTGGTTCTTTAGAGACAGCTTGCAAGGTTTTTGTGAGTTTTTTTAACTGCTTGGGATTGGCAATATTTTTTGTCTTTTTACTTTTGTAATCTTTATCAAATAAAATGACACCTCCGAGATTGTACTTTTTTATATCTTGCACAATTTGCGATTTTTGATTGACTTTTGTGCCATCAAAACCAACAATGAGCATATGCCCTATCATTTTTTTAATGTCATCTTCTGTGACATCTTTAGCATAGAGTGCAAACGCAAGTGTAAAAAAGAGTAGTAATACTTTCAAACGGAATCCTTTGGTTTTTTTAGTTTTGTATTATAGTGTGAATCTCGTTAATGGCGTTAAACAGCAGGGATTTTGTTGCTTCTTTTGTTACCAAATGGGGTTTAAAATGGTCACTCACAACTTTTATGATATAAAAATTCTTGATAGCAGGGGAGTGAACTACGGCATCATAGACACCAAAAGATTCCATATCTACAAGATTTTCACCCTTTGTATCGACGGGAGTATCACTACAAAGGAGCGTATCTTTTCCTTCTTTAAAAGTATAAGGCATCGCTTCATATATAATTTCACCTACTTCAACTACTTCACCGATACTATAGCTTTGATTGGCGGCACAAATGCCTGCATTGCAGTAGATGTCCTCATCTGTAATGTCGAAGTAGTTTATAAGTGTTTGCGTGGCGACTCTTGCGTTTGTTACACCGAGACCGCTGATGATAAGTTTGATGCTATCATTGGAAAAAAGGGTAAAATTACCGAGGTTACTTTTTTTAAGTTTGTAGAAGTCCACAAAAGCCTGTGCTTCGGGTTTGAGTGCTGTAATTATATAAATCATGTAAAAATTATAGCATTTTTAAGAAAAAGTAGCTATAATTTCATCGCTCTTCTTTAGACCTGTGCAATGGTCGTTTGAGACAATGTGTCAGGGTAGGAATACAGCAGCACACCTCAAACGATTATGTGCCGCAGGTATCTGGAGAAGGGTTTTTTAACCATTATCTTACAAACAATTACTTTCTCCAAATAATAACAATACTTTTTTCATGAGGATACAAAAATGGATATTAATCTTTGGGTCGTTTTACCGGCATCATTTTTAGCACTTGTCGTGTGGGTTGGGTCTTATATATTTATCATGCTCAATGTTATGCGTGTCGATCCACGAGAAAAACAATTTCGTAAAGACTCAGGACAGAAAGACTCGCTTGTGTTATAATTACACATCTTTTTAAAAAAGAGTAGTACTGTATGAAAAAATATGTCACAATCTTGATGCTCATTTTACTTGGCATCGCAGGTTTTATCGCTTATGATAAAGCTGCAAAAATCCTCCCTTTTTATGAACAATTAACACAACCTCATGTTGGAACAGCTGTTGATTTACAGATGATAGAACAAAAAGATGCAAGCTTTGTAGGTTCTACAAAATGTAAAGAGTGCCATAAGAAAAATTATGCACAGTGGAGCCACTCGCGTCACCCTAAAATGATTCAAGATATAAAAAAAGACCCTTCTGTTGTCGTTGCTGACTTTTTGAAACTCCCTGCAGATGCAGATTTTACACTTGAAGATGCTGTTTATACAGTGGGTGGTAAGTTTAAACAGCGTTTTATGCTCTCTAAAGAGAGAAATGGCACAGAAGATTATGTGCTCGGTAATTACCAATGGAATGTGCAAACACAGAAGTGGCAACACTTTAAACCATGGAAATACTGGTACAAGGGTGCTTACCCTCATGATAATAAACAACTGCCAACTTCAAGAGCCTGTGATGGGTGTCACTTTACAGGTTTTATGGCAACTGAGCAGAGAGTGGAAACAGGTATTGCCTGCGAAGCCTGCCATGGTCCTGCTTCAGAGCATGTCAAAGAGCCTGAGTCAAAGGTTTATTTGGCCTCTTTAAGTGACCCTGTACGACAAAATGAAGTTTGCTTGCAGTGTCATATGCGAAACCGTGATATACGTCTTAAAGACCATAATCTGAGTGAAATTGCAGGCGATGCAAGAGATTATCCTTTTGGGTATGAGGCTGGAGAGGCCCTTGCAAAATACAAACTTGTTGCCCCTTTTAAAGGCATAGAGACAAAAGAGTTTTATGCTAATGGTATGGGGAAAAAGAACCGTACACAAGGGAATGAATATGTTCACTCGATGATGGGAAAACATGGTATTACTTGTATTAACTGTCACTCTCCACATACTTTAGAGCCGACAGCTGAACATAACACGGGCAATAAACTCTGTATGAAGTGCCATACCTTTGGTTCACCAATAGGACCGCACCAAAAAAGTTTACAAGCACATACACACCATAAAGCAAATTCTAAAGGGAGTTTGTGTGTGGAGTGTCATATGCCAAAAGTAGGGCGACACACGGGGAAATCTCCCTTGACTGTAAGAACACACCTTTTTGGTTTTGCAACACCAGATGAAACTCTCAAATATAATATGCCAAAAGAGACCAATGCCTGTTATGCTTGCCATCAAGATAGAGGCATGAAAACCCTGCAAAATGATTTAAAAAAATGGGGCATGGTAAGCTGGGATAAACGCTAGGGGAGTCTGCTTATGCACATTTTCCAGCACCACATTTTGCCATGCTGGAATTTGACTTCGTTCCTTTAGGAATTTTTTCTTGGGTACAGGCACTAAAGCTTCCGAGTAGAAATAGTGTAAGTAAGAGAATCTTTTTCAATGTTTACTCCTTAGTAGACGCTAAAAGCGGTGAAGGTTTTCCGATGTAGTATCCCTGCAGGTAATCAACATCCATTTGGTTTACTGCATCAAAAATCTCTTTGGAACTGACAAATTCGACAATGGTTTGGAGATTGATTCTTTTTGCTACAGAGATAATGGAGTCCATCAAAGCGGAAGATTTCTCGCTTGTGAGTAATGATTGCGTAATAGAACCATCAATTTTAATATAATCCACATCAAAATGAAAAATGGTATCGTAATTTGAATAGCCTGAGCCAAAATCATCAATTGCTATTTTTATGCCATGTTTACGCAGAGTCTGGAAAAAGGTTTGCACCTGCTGGGTATGGATATTTGTCTCATTTTCTAAAAGTTCAAAAGTGCACCGTTTTGCGGTTTCTGGATACATTTGAATCATCGCAAGTATAAAAAGTTCTATCTCTTCAGTTTGTATATCTGAAAAAGAGAGGTTGATAGAAAAATCAAAATCATTGGATTTAAAAGCCTCAAAACTCTTTTGAATCATTAGTTTTGTTGCTTCAGAGTAGAGATACATACTTTGGAGTTCTTCTAAAAATTCAGCAGGAAGCATCAGTGTGCCATCTGCATTTTCTACCCGCATGAGGGCTTCATATTTTGTCACTTTCTGCTCTTTTATACTATATATCGGTTGAAAATAGGGTTTGATTCTATTATCAACAAAGGCCAGTCGTAATTTTTGATTGACGGAAATTTTTTGTGTATATTTGGCAATGATACTTGTATCTATACTGTTCATATCGACAATAGTGCCATTTTCTGCCTTGGAGTGCATCAAGCCATATTCACAATTTTCTAAAGCATGTTCACTCATAAGGGCATAGGTGGCATAAAATGATAAAGTAATGGAAGTGTCATCAAGATGCACTTTATACTCTTGAAAGTGTGCCGCAATGCTTTGCGTGACTTCTAAAAGTTGCGTTGTCTTAAAAGAGACAGCAAACTCGTCACCATAAATTCTATAAATATGCTCAATATGCTCGATAGAAGCGAGTGTATCGCCCACCATTTTTAAAATTGTATCTCCCGTATGATGCCCGTAGATAAAATTAATTTTACTAAAGCCTTTAATGTTTAAAATCAGCATGCTTTTATCGTGATTGTCATCTTGTAACACTTCTCGGAGCTTGAGGTAGTTGAACTGATTACTAATGTAATCTTTATAGATGGAATCAAGCCCTTTGCTAAAATAGAGATTGATAATCATGCTTCTTATCTGAAAAGAGGCTGCTAAAATATCAAAATAGAGGAGTAAGAAGTAAGCATAATCTCCCTTTTTATACATACGCAATGCACTTTGTGCCATAGAGTGTAAATTTTTATGTAAAAGATCTATTTTCTCATCTTTATGTACTCCCTCTTGATGGAGCCATTTTCCAACAAAACAGAGATTAGAGTCGAGTTCTAGGTTTTGCGGTTTTTCTATAATAGTCAGAATGAAAAGTTTCATCCATCGAAGATGGGCATTGATGAGTTTTTTGTTACTTGCAAGGGTATGAGAGAGTTTTTCTTCGAGTTCTTTGTCAAGGAGATGGATGTCACTTTGTAATTTTTCTTTTAAGTACGCTTGGGCAAGGTTGTTTTTGATATAAAAAAAATCAATGTCACTATTTTGATAGTAGCGAAAAAATTCATCTATATACTCACTGACAATGACAAACGGCACTGCATGAGTATAGAGTTTTTTTGCCATTGTATTATAAAAATCAGCTTCGAGGTGATTACTTAAAACACTTTTCCATCCTTCGATAGCATCGCTAGAGAGAAGAATATCTTTCCATGCTTCAAAATAGTTAGAGCTGTGAATTTGTGCTATAACAGATGGTATATTTTTCATATCGCTCCCTTTAAGTTACATAAGTATACACTAAAATGGTAAAATTTTTGTGGCTTACAGTCGCTTATTATAAAAATTAATGTAGAATGCTTAGATATTATAAAGCATATAAAGGAGGGTAGGAATGTCTACTCTATATAAAATTATTGTTTCACTGTTTATGGTCTCTTTTCTTGGGTGTTCAAGTGCCTCTTTAGTAAAAAGTGAACAAAAACTCGAACAAAATGGTGCTGTTTCACTTTTTCAGCTCAAGAATTATACAGATACACCACGGGCGGGGATGCGTTCGGCAAATATTGTTGCAGGTATCTTACTTGCAAAAGGTTTTGTAGTGAAAAGTCATATTTCGCAAAACGCAGTAACATTTGCTGAGGCACAAAAAATTGCACAAAGAGATGGGAGTGCATCTTTTATTATTGGTGGTGTGAGCGAGTGGCGTTATAAAACAGGGATAGACGGAGAACCTGCTGTAAGTTTGCAACTTACAATGTACAATACACAAAGTGGAGCGATAGAGTGGAGTGCCACTGCTGCAAATAGTGATTGGGGAACAGATTCCATAGGAACAACAGCTCAAAAACTGATACAAACAATGATGGAATAGGTAGATAGATGCGAATTACAGATCGCTTCCATACAGAAAAATGGGATGCCCTTCTGAGCATTTTACAAAAGTATGCATATGTCGAAACATTTGTTTTAGTGGCACTTTTTTTAGGTTTTGGCTATATCGTCAATGCTCAAGATGTCTGTATGCTGGGGTCAAATATTCCTTTTATTCTTATTTTACTCTCTGTCATTACCCTTTTTCATGGTTTTGAAAATGGTCTTTTTGCTTTAGGACTTTTAGCGGTTGCTATCTGGTTTTTTTACCCTGTTTTTAACTATACAGAATTTTTAGTGGCACTACTGATGACAATGATTTATAGTGAATTTCACTATTTTTGGACAAAAAAAATCAAACAAGCAGAGATTGATGCAAATTATAGAGGTGTTAAACTGAGTGAACTCTCTAAATCTTTTTATGCTTTAAAAATTTCTCATGATCAGCTAGAAAAGAATTATATTGTCAAACCAATGAGTATTCGTAACTCTATTGATGAAATTATGAGAAAAAAGCAAGAAGTCGATGCAAATACAGCGATAAATCTTGATGTAAAATCAGAAGAGTATTATAAGAATTTTATGATTTTACTTGAAAAATCTTTCAGTGTAAGTAAGAGTCTTGTTATTTACAAAAAGTCTCAAGAGGGGGGCATCTTGTCACAAAACAATGCTGTGCAAGTTTGTGGCAGTACCTGTGAGCC
>WFQD01000044.1 GCA_015487265.1 Sulfurimonas sp.
AACAGTGTAGTAATCCATAACTTTAGGGATAAATTTTGAAGTATACATTGGAAATACATCTTGTTTGAGTACCCAATCATACACAAACTGTAAGGCATACAAAGAGGCTCGTTTTGAGCCTGAGTAGAGGTGGTAGTATATATCTATAGGTTTGAGTCTTCTTGGGCTGTTTGTAAGTTTAAAGGTTTGGATGACTCTTTTGAAGCCCCAGTAGGGACCCAACCAATCATTTGTATAAACATTTTCATTTTGTGCTCCCGTATATACTTGGTAGTACTCTCCTCGTGCTATCCCCATTGGAGCGATGTTTGTGAGCCATGGAGCGGTATTTGTCACATAGGTATCGCCCCCGTTAATATTTAAAATATTATTTTTATAGACATACTCCAAAATCTCCTCTGTTGGAGAGCAGTTTCCACTCCAAAACACTGTTTGTGCTTTTGGTTTTTTCCCTCGAGGTGTATACTTTGCATTCAAATTATCAAGTGTTGTTTTGAGTTCTCTTTTGAGTGAAAATGTATACCCTTTGGGTTTAAGCCTATACTTTTCATCCAAATTGTCATTTTTAATTTTTCCCCAAATAAATGGATGAGTAAAAGTATGGGTTGCCGGTTCTACATTTTTTTCTTTATATATCTGTTTGACAATTTTTTGTAATTTTGGTGCGATTTCGGGGTATAAACCTTTGTCATCCACTTCCGCACCAATAATTGAAATAGAAAGAGGCAGCGGATATTTTTTGACAATATCTTCTAAAATAGTATTCCCCGAGTAAAGTTGTGTATTCCACTCCACCTTGTTCATGATACCATCACCATCGACATGACTAAAAAGAATGCGTTTTCCATACTCTGTTGTGGTATCTGGCACAGGTATTTTTGGTAAACGCAGGGCTTGGATAAAAAACTCAAAAGGATTAATTACCCAAAGGTTATCTTCCCCAATCGCTGTTATAAATGCATTGCCTATGGCATAGCCACCCCAAGGGGTAATCGCTGCTAACATACTCTGATGCTTATGTTCATCTTCTAAAACAAGAAGCTTTTTTCCTTTCTCAATGCTCAAATAAGCCCCTATATTCGATAGAGGCACATCTATTTCATACCCAATCATCGCATCTTTACTCACAATGCTATGGTGCTGTGACACAGGGAAATAGTCTGTTTGAATACCCAATTCTTCCAAAAATTGCATACTCTCAAAACCAAAAATATTGGCAAAAACAATTTTGATGCCTCTAGTACGTAACTTTTTAATCCATTGGATGAGTCGCTGTGGCTCTTTATAGTTATGTGTCAGCCAAATAACAACCCCTCCATAACGGCTCATAGCATCCATATTTGGCAAAGGATGACGAGAAACATCATAAAGTTTTTGAATATAGCCTGCATATTCTAAAGGTAAAGCCCCATGCTGGTGGGCACTAAGAAGACTTCTATCTACCGTACTCTCATCAACAAGTGTCAATATCTCTCGTTTGAGTGCATTTTTAGAAGATGTGCCATAGCTCAAAAAATGTTTCTCGGCACTATAGGGTATCGCTCCTTTAATTTTTGGAGTATTAACACAAATAACATCGAGGGCATAGGCTTTTGCTTTTGCCACATCCTCTTGTGTGCAGGAGTAACTCAATAAAGCAGTGAGTGCATTTTGTGTTTTATCTAAATTTGCAAAGCCCTGTTTCACAATCAATTTCAAAGTCGGGTATTTTTTATGAAATGCAGTAATGATTTCATTTGAAACTTCTGTTCCCTCTTTACTCTCAAAATAGAAGTTTTGAAAGCCTCGTTTTATTTGCGGGGCTATCTGCTCTTGGAAAAATTTCTCGGAATTTTCTCTTGCTTTTGCATCTATGGAAACAAAAGCATACATCTTCTCTTTATAAACTGAAAAACCATGGGTGTATACATTGGTCGTTTGTGGTTTCACGATGATGTAATCATGAATCCCCACCATTGGGTAAGAAATTTCCTCTCCATAGTAGATAATGGCACTTTTTTCATGCAAATTTGCAAAAAGTGTACTCCCTATGAGAAACAAGAGGAAAAGTGCTTTCATTTTAACATCGCTGCTTGCATATATAAAAATTGGTAGCGTAAAAACAGCTCAAAAATACTTCCGCCAACACCATTGACCGATTCTGTATAGTTTGCACCCACAACCATGTGGTCTTGTGCAAAGAGTTTGCCTCCATAACCGAGATTCACATTATAAGAGATATTGCCAATCTCACTATTGTAAAAGGTGCTAATCTGAGCAAATGGTCGCCAAACTCTGGTGTAAAGTGCACTATTTGCCATCCCATAAGCAAAATCTAAGCCAAGATTATAAAACTCTTTTGGAAGTACAGCATTTCCAGCTCGCTGTACTTGGTCTATTGTGCCTTTGCTTCCCTGCGTTTCACTATATTTGCCATAATCACCAAAAAAACCGATGCGCATATCGGGGTAGCCATTACGAATCTGATGTCCCACAAGTACACGTGCATAATTTCCATCTCCTAAATGCACCCCATCTTGGGAGTTAAAACGGTTGTTTTGCCACAATATATTTACTGAAGTTGAAGCTAAAATATCAAGTTTTGCTCCAAGTGAGAGCATATCTTTTTTTCCCGCTATTAAAAGCTGTGTTGTCTCTTCTGCCTTTTTATTTTTGGCATACGAAGCATACAGTTTGAGTAGTTTTGTGTACTGATACTCTGCAAAAACCTCTAAGGCACCATAGGTACTCATGGAGTCCGTATAGCCAATTTTTGCCCCTAATTCACCCCTGTTAAAGAGTTTTTTTACACCCATATTGACTTCTAAGATCGCATTTGGAATATACAATAAACGATTATAATCTAAACTGCTATTGCGGTAGTAATGCAACTCGCTAAGAATGCTATAGCCATGATTTACATAGGTTTCATTTTTAAGTTCTACATATTTTCTTAAGAGTGGGTCGCGGTTGTAGTAAGCAATTTTACTCTCAAATTTATTTGAACGCTCCTCTACAAGATTTTTATGTGTGATATAGGCATCTTGACTTGCACTATTTTTCGCGAGTGCTTGAAATGCCAAATCTTGCGCAAGTGCCACTTGTCCATCTTTTGCAGCGACATTACTTGCATCTAAAAACGCAAGAGAATGCAAGTATTTTAAAAGAAGATTTTCTAGCTCACTATGGTTACTCTCTTGCATCGCATTTGCAAAACGCAACCAAAGTGCTTTTGTATCTAGGTGCTCATAGATTGCATGTGCCTTTTCTTTTGCACCATGTTGCCTCGCCCAGGTGTACGACAAATCATCATAATGTTCTTGCGTGAGTACAGCTTGAGCGGCTTTGAGTTGCTCCTCAAAGCTATCTGGATCCATCAAATGCATCTGCACTCGTAAATATTGGTATGCAAAGGCATCTGTTTGAGCAATGGCTGGTTTTTTTCTTTTTTGTTGCTGCAAATTTTTTGCTATCTTTCGCAGTGTCTGTTTATAGGTATTTGCATTATTTCTTTGTGCATAAATATCTGCCTGCAAAAACAAAAAACCGACAGTTTTTGTAATGCTTGCTTGCATCTGAAGCAATTTATCGAGGTAAAAAAGTGCCTTGTTACTATCTTGAAGCTGATAATAAGCACTTGCAAGAGGATAATAAAATGCAACAGGAAGCGCACTATTTTCAGACAAATGCGAGAGGGCAGATTTGAGTTTATTTTGCTTGTGATACTCTATATAAAGTGCAATGGCTTGCAACTCAATCTCTATATTTTCTGGGTCAAGGGAGAGTGCCTTATCTATGGCATATTCTGCCGCTTGAGATTGATGAAAATAGGCATACACATTTGCTTTCACCAGCCAGTAATTTGCTTCATTCTTGAGTGCAGATGACTTTGCTTCTATGGTACTAATGACATTTGCTAATGCCTTATACTGCTTTTGCTCCATTGCTTTATTCGCATAGGTATAAAAGAGATGTGATTCATGAAATTTTTCATAGGCAGCGAGTGCCATCTGCAGCACCTTTGCATCATCCTTACCTCTGTTTACATACATGACACGCTCATAATCCACCAATCTACCTTGATGATGCTTAATGAGTTGTTCTGAAGCCTCCTCCGCTACTTTGTACCTTTTTAAGTACCAGCCAACATCACTTTTAAGTTGAAAGTATTTTTTATCCTCACGTTTATCATTAATCTTCTCTATGACAGCATACGATTTTTGCATTTTATGTTTTAAGTAATAAAAATAGGCCATCAGCTTCCCATTTTCTAGGCTATACAGATGTCTCCTCTCAATGATTTTTATAATTCTTTTCGCAGATTCTAAATCCCCCATCTCCATGTAAACTTCCAAAGCTTCTGTGAGGTAATGCGTTTTTCTTGGATGGCGTTTATACTCTCTTTCAAAAAAGTGTGCTGCCTTTTCAGGATTTCCAATTTGGTAATAAACATAGACAAGTTGCTTGTCATTTTTAATCGAGGGGTACTCTTTTGCTCTTTTTTCCACCAAATCGGTAATTTCTTCAAATTGGTAGGTTCCGATACCCTTTTTTATCAATTTTGTTTCTACTGTTTTACTTGGCTTTTTTTTGTTTAAGAGATTGAGGTATTTGACAGCTTCGATTTCCTTACCGTTCCACTCTGCAAGTTCCGCCATCTTCTCTATCCAATAGGTATGATTTGGATACTCTTTCACACCTATTTTTGCCGTTTTGTAAGCATTTTTTACATCAGAACTATAAAGAAAAGATTGTAACATTAGTTTCAATCGCTCCTCTTTAAGAGAGAGTACAGGCATTTTCTCAACTACATGCTTGAGTGTTTCTTTTACAGCCTCTTTGGAAGTAAAACGGTAGGCATAACTTGTTGCCACATAGGCATATTTATATGCCTCTTTATAGCTTGCAAGTTTCTCGCGTGCAGGTTCTATAGAGGTATAACACCCACATCGAAGGGTCAAAGAGCCCCCTATCTCCATCACTTGACACTCTTTGTCATACTGCAATTTTGCAAGTTTTTGGCTATTTTCTTCACTACTTGGTGTGCTAAGGAGCTGCACCGTATAACAAGTGGCTTCTTTGGCTTGTAGAGCCATACTCACGAGTAAAACAAGAAAAACGAAACGCATCACTCCTTCCCTCCTTGCAACATTTTTTGAGAGAGTCGGCGAGCTTTTTTCACATCTCCAGCAGCCATATATGTTTTTAACATCTCAACTTGCATCTGTTCATCTTTAAAAAAGAAATTTTCATATTTATAAGTCAAATCTGCGGCAT
>WFQD01000045.1 GCA_015487265.1 Sulfurimonas sp.
AAAGTAGCCTATTATAATAGCGAAGAAGAATTACTTAAAGAAGCAGAAAAAGAGGCTATAAAATATATGCAATTTAAAGAAATGTCAAACATGGAGGTGGATTATGAAGATGATAATTTAATTTTTCCGGATATAGTAAAAATAAGCCTTCATGATTTAACAAAAGAGAGAAATAAAAGCTTTGGGATATCACCGTATAATAGGATGTTAATATCTTTTAAAGAGTTGGCATACTTTGGACAGTACACACATCTTGAAGAGCTTAGAGATTTAGTTAAAGAATATCCTCTCCCAAGAATAGAAGAAAAAAATATCCTTAAAGAAATGAAAGAATTGCAATATAATGCAATTAACGCATTAGAGCCTCTTATTAACATGGGAGAAGATCATTATAATAAGGTAGGTGATACATACAGTGTTATGATGGGGCAATTGGCGTTTGGAAGCATAGGCAAAATCTTTACTTCAACAAGAATTAATCCGTTAAGATTTAAATTAAAAACAGATAGTGTAATTACACTATTTGAGCCTGCACCATTGAAATTTGAAAAAGTATCTGAAATGATGATAAAGGTTTTTATTAAAATGTTTATATCTATTTTTGGAGAGGTGGGTGCAACCGGTAGAAAGATGAATAATAGAGTTGCTCTCTTAGTCGATGAAGCGAAACCTATGGTATTTCCAGGAATAGAAGAGTTATACAATAAAGCCCGTAGCCTTGGAATGACTATAGGAGCATTTTATCAATCAAAGTCAGATAGTAAATTAAAATTAGGAGAAACTCTCGCTGATATTATAGATGACAACACTGCTACGCAAATTTTTATGAAACAAGTTTCGACTTCATCACAGGAAGAAATTGCAAAAAGTTTTGGAACAAAAAAAATTGCAGTTAATATGAATATGGGTGAAATTGATAGTATAGATGGCAGAAATGTTGTAACGCATGAAGAAAGGAATATCATAAATGCTACAGATATTGACAAGCTGCAAATTGGAACAGCATATATCAGACATTATGGAAAAAAATATTATGTAAAATTTCCGTATCAGCCTGACCCTGATGATACAATTACTATAGATATGCCTGAGTTGGAGAGTGAAAATATTTTTTCAGAGCTTGAAAAAATAAATGCAAGAATTAAAGAAACAGCTGAAACTTTTAGTATAGAGTGATATCATGGATATTTATGAGCAAAACAAAGAAAAATTAAGTCAACTTGACTATATATATGATCGATACCAAATTAATTTTTCAGTTGTATTAATATACATGAGTGAAGATGTAAAACAGGATATAGATTTTAAAAGTATAACGAGAAAAACAGATATCTGTATTAAAGTTGACAGCCGAAAATATATAGTTATCTTTTTTGGTCTGGATGAAAGTGAAACTTTTAATGCACTACTCAGTTTGGAAAAAAAGATATTGGCAAAATACAACTTATATCATATAGCTGATATTTTTCAAAGTTTTGCAGTTAATAAAACCAGCAACAGGACAGTAGAACAAATGATTGATAAATGCTTTTTGATGTTAAAAACACAAAATACGCAAAATTTCATCACGACGGACAAAGATATTTGCCATCTTTAATAGGAGTTTTACAAAATGCAAGAAATAAGAAAAAAAATTGATTTTGCAATAAATGAGCTAAATAATAGACTTATAGAAAGAGATCAGTTGGCTAGATTAACTATATTGGCACTTTTTAGCAAATCGCACATGTTTTTAATAGGAGAAAGAGGTGTTGCAAAATCTCTTACAATAAGGATAATTAGTAATTTGGTAAAAGAAGTAAAATATTGGGAGTTGCAAGTTGGCATTGATACGGAGCCAAAGCAACTCTTTGGAGAAAAGAAAGTCGCCGAAAATGGAACAATATATTATGAAGCTAAAAACACCATATTGGATGCAGAAATAGCATTTTTAGATGAAATGTTTAAGGCAAAAAGCGAAGTTTTAAATATGCTTTTGCAGATTATGGTAGATAGATATTATACAACCGGTGACGGTAGAATGATCGAAGTACCGTTGATTATGTTATGTGGAGCGTCAAATGAATATCCCACTGGCGAGCTTGCAGAGCCGTATTTGGATAGATTATTGTTTTGGTATAAAGT
>WFQD01000046.1 GCA_015487265.1 Sulfurimonas sp.
ATGTTAAATAGTATAATTAAAGGTTTTTTTGTAATTTTGGCATGTGCGTTGGTATTTGGCTATGTAGTTAAAGAGCAAAAAACACAGCACAAAAAGCTTGATAAAAAGCAAGAACAGTTTGATCAGACATGGAAAAGTTTTGATCAAGAGTTTGATGATTTTTTAAAGGACGAATGATGGGGCAAATAGTATCTATAGGATTATTTCTTATTATGGCTCTTACTGGATGTGGCGGAGCTGAGCCAGTAGTAAGATTAGTAAATAAGGCAGAAATAAAAAAAATGAGTTTGGAAGAATTTTTACAAAAAGCTGGATACACTCCTACTAAAAATGGTGAAGTTTTTCAAATTCAAGAAAGTGAAAATTTACATGAACGAGAAGTTCAAATGAAAAATTTTTGCAGTACTCACGGTGGAGAATGGAAAAGTATGATAGAATTGCTACAAATGCCTCAAGATATACAATATTATCCACTTGAAGAAACCGTTAGTAGTATTTTGAACTCCAGAGTATCGTGGAACCGTAATCCAAGTGATATAGGTTTGGAGATTCCTGAAGGACAAGGGCATAGAATTTTTGAAAATAGTAAATATTGTTTGATAGATAAAAAACCAATATTTATATATTATCCTACAAATCTTAACTATTACGGGAAATATACTCATATTATGATAAAAACAGATATTGAAAAGCTGAATAATCTTAAAAAAGCTGTTTATCAAAAGCCAGTAGCAGAGTGTAAAAATTACAGTGCAAAAATAGAGCCTATGATACAGTTATGGGAAGAGACTGTACAACTGCGAGGCTCTTTAGTTGATAGAAAACAAAAAATTAAAAAGAAGAAAAATCCATACCAAGAAGAGTTAGATCAGGTTACAAAAAAGATTCTTACCAATGAACTGCCTAAACATATTCAGAATATTTCATTGATTTCCAATAGATTGTCTCATGCTATTGCAGAGGAGTACAATGCAAAGGTTTTAAGAAAAATTAGGAAAAAAATGCGTGATGCGGATGCAGTGATTAATCAGGATTATCAAAAACAAACAGCTCCCATAGATCGTGACCTATCAAAAGTGAAAAAAGCCCAAAATGATTTATTGGCAGAAATTAAAAAGCTCAATACAAAAAGTTTAATAGAGCTAGGTATTGAGGGAGATCATAAATGCCTAATTAGAACTTATAAATTTAAATTGAACTATGAAGCTCCAGTTTGTATAGATGATAGGAAAAAACTTGAGCATAATGTTGATGATAAATATAGTGCAGTTTTAGGATACCAAAAAATCAAAAAAACTTGTAACGAACTTTTAAAATATGAGGAGAAATAGCATGAAAAATTTAATTTTAATTCTAATGTTAAGCTTGACTTCTTTTGCTTCACCTAGTATAGATATTGACACATCTGAAAGTGATAAATTTTCTACAGACAGCTCCACTCAACAAAAAAAGAGTATTGATAAGAAAAAATCAAAAGGGAAAAAAGATAGTACAACAACTAGTATAGGTAACGATACAATGACTCAGTCACAATGGAAAGCAGATCAACAAGCTAGCCGTTCAAATTCCATAGATATTTCAGTAGATATTGGGAGTTTGTTTATTGATCAAATTTCAAAACTTGAAAAACGAGGTGTTGAGCCTTTTGGATACTGCAAGTTATATACTCAACCTAAAGTGGCTGATTTTTTTGGTTTTACTGCAATGACAAAACAAAGAAATGGATTTGCTCAAATAGATACTGTAAGAGCATCTATGCTTGAGCAAGCAGCAAAGAGCAATGCAACTGTAAATAGTGCAAGTCATAATGCAGAGAATAAACTAAAAATTTACCGAGACTGTATGGCTTACTATGGTGCAATAATAGGACAATCTATTATAACTCTTAACAAGGAACTACCAGCAGTTTCAAAAGTTAATAAAAACAAAAAAAACAATCAGCGACTTATTTATGATATTGGGCTTGAAGATTTAAAGTTACTTGCTAAAGGTGCATTAAATAAAACTCTTGCAAAAGGAGTCAAAAGCAAATTTATAAAAAGTTATTATCAACAAATTATTAAAGATGAAGAGGTGTGTAGATTTAATGGATCTACAACTTCTATAAACTGTGGTGCTGTTACAATGGGCATCTCCTCAAAACCAACTCTTGAAGTTGGAGGTGTTCAATATTTTGGTTCATTTGAAACAACTGATCATTTTGCAGGTCTTACGGGTAGCTATAAAATTAGTGCTAATTTTAGTTATTCTAATGCAATAGATGAACTTCAAAGTGTCTCTAAATATAAAAAATTTGCTAAAGATATTCAAGAATATACAGATGATCTTATAAGCAAAGGATATGCTAAAGAAGCAGTTAGTATCAAGAAAAAAGCTTATGATTGGGCAATATCTAATAAAACAGCTATTAAAATTGATAAAAGCTTCATAACTTCATTTAAATAAAATTAAAAGCACTTCATACAAAGCAATATGAAGTGCTTCTTACTTTTCATTCGACTGCCTATATAATCCTACACCCTCTAATTTACATAAAACACCTGATTAGCTTTAAAAACGAAGCAATTTGATACCACTTTTTTCAAAAAAACAAAAAATTATGAATATAGATGAACAAACAAAAAAATTAGACAAAGGAGTCATCATGTTCAAAAATTTAGTTTTATCAAGTGTTGCAGTGGGGTTACTCTCTACTGGAGTTATGGCACAAGAAAGTGTGCAGGAAAAAGGTGTATTAGGTGGTAGCGTATATGTTATAGGTGGTACAAACAGTCATAAAGAGGTTGGTATCAATATGATCCATACACCACATTTCTCTTCAACTATGAGTTATAAAGAGATAAACGGCGATAAGAGAATTATCAAAAGCTCTCTTCTCTATACAAGCTACATAGGAAATGGGCAGTTTTTAGGTTTTGGTGGTGGACTACTCCATAATGAGTGGGATACTTTTAGAAAAACAAGTGTACTCATTCCAGGTGCAGCTGGCGGAGTTCCTCTTGATGTCAAGTTGGAGGATACCATCGTTATAAACAAACCGATGTTTAATCTAAGATATTTTGGAACATTGCCATATATTGGAGAGTATAGCTTTGATGGATATATCGCAGATAGTGATAATTTTGGAGGTACGGCAGAGCTTGTTGTGTTTAAAACACAAACGGATGATTTCAACAGCTTCGTGGGCGGAAACGATGGTGCAGGCTTAATTGTAAGTGTTGGTGCTGGTTTCGATGAAATACAAGCCTATACAGAAAAATCTGTATATCTAAGAGTAAGTTACAGTTTTTAGGGAGGAGAGGATGAAAAAGATAGTAAAAATTTCACTACTTGCAGTTACTTTAGCGGTTGGGGCAACTGCCTCACCAATTGTTGATGCTTGTAATAAAGCTTTTTTCCTTAGTTACAAAGACTTAAGTCAAAAAGAGCAGCAAAAAGTGATGTATGCTCGTAAAATCTGTAAAACAAACCAGGAATACCTAAACTTCAAATTGCAAGAGGCGTGTAGTATGCTTGAAGGTAAAAAAGTGGTACTTAAAAATGGAGATGCACTATGCCATACAAAATATGGCATTTTAACAAACGATATGTTGGAGTTTTAAAATGAAGTGGTTAGATGGAATTTTATAACAATATTTTTGTTTATAATTGCTGATAGGATTTTAGT
>WFQD01000047.1 GCA_015487265.1 Sulfurimonas sp.
ATTTTATAGCATTTGAAAAATCTAAATACTCTGATACATCTTCACCATTCTCAAACTTCTCATCAAACTCTTTAGCTGTTATTGTTTTCATAATTTCTTTCCTCAATTTTTCTACATCTTCTTACACTTATGATACGATAAATGTCATTTCTAAGAGTAAAAATTGCTGCATAGCATTTATTTTTGCATATGGAAATAAGAGCATAGCGAATTTCATCATCAACAATGTTTGCTGGAACAATAAGCGCATTTTCATCTTGCCATAAATTTTGAGCTTCAACAAAATCAATACCATGCTTTTCTTTGTTAATTTTGCTTTTATTGTCAAGGCTTTAAAGTGTTTGTGGAAAGTTATTGGCTACTCTGAGACTGTGAAAGAACTAAATCCCAAATACTGTAAGATATTCTAGCAAAAGTACCCTAAAATTAACCATACTAAAATCATAAAAACAGTAAAATAAGTACCATATAAAGGGTAGTTTATGGGTATATACAAACAAGGTTTAAACCGCAAACAGCAACTGATGTTTCCACCAAGTTTAGATGAGTTAGTAGAAGAAGATAATGTAGCTCGTGCAATAGAAGCATATGTAGATACATTGGATATTTTTAAACTCAAGATAACAACTAAAAAAAGCCTGATAAAAGATGGACAACAACCTGCATTTCATCCAAAGTTATTATTGAAAATCTATATCTATGGCTACCTCAATAAGATAAGAAGCAGTAGGAAACTTGAACTAGAGATAAATAGAAATATAGAGATGATGTGGCTTACATAAGGATTGAGACCATCATATAAGACTATTGCTAATTTCAGAAAAAATAATCCTAAAGCCCTACAGACTATATTTAAAGAGTTTAGTATACTCCTTAAAAACCTCAAACTTATTACAGGTGATTTAGTTGCAGTAGATGGTGCATATTTGCGAGCTAACGCAAGTAAAAACACTCTTATCATGAGAAACACGGTAAAAAAAGATATAGCTAAGATAGATGAAGATATAAAAAACTATATGACGCTTCTTGAGACACTAGATAAAGAGGACAAAAACAGCACAAATCTTCAAATCTCAAAAGAGGAGATAGATAAGCTCCTGACTAAAAAAGAGCAGTTCAAAAAAGATTTGGATATGCTAGATGCATTAGGAAAAGAGCAACACAATAAGACAGATAAAGATGCTACTGTTATGAGCAAACCAGCTCATAACTTGATGGAGTATGCACTGAACGAAGTGAGGAAACGCCCTTGGGGTGTAATTCTCAAATAGTAGTTGATGATGCTCATAAGTTTATCGTAGCTATAGATATATATGTAAATAACACACATTTTTGTATGTTAATTGGAAGATTTTGGCAATAACACACAAAATGTTGCTTAAGTGGAGGTGTGAAATGCCCGTGAAGCAAAAAAATTGTGTTATTGCTTTTAATTGTCATTTTTGATGTATACTTCCAAAAAATTATATGAGGAAGTGAAAACTATGAAATTATTGTTACTGTTGTTACCTCTGTTGTTTGCCTCTTTTTTAAGTGGAGCAACTGTCAATACAAATGAAAAACCGGGGGCGATGGTACCTCTCGATTTGAAATTTCTTGATGATGAAGGAAAAGAGAAAACACTCAAAGAGTTGATGGATGGCAAACCGACACTCTTAACCATTAACTACTACACTTGTGCAGGTATCTGCACGATTGAGCTGAATAATCTTGCACAAACTCTTTCAGAAGTTGATTTAAAAGAGGGGAAAGATTATCAGGTATTGACTGTTAGTTTTACAGAGGACGATACCCCCGCCCTTGCAAAACATAAACGCAGAACTATTTTACGTTCTATTACAAGACCATTTGATGCTTCTGCTTGGAACTTTGTTGTGGGTGAGCATGGAAGTGCGGATAAGCTTGTTGATGCGGTAGGTTTTGTCTATAAAGTGAGTGATTTGGCATCTTCTAAAGTACAGTATGCTCATGGTACAGGGGTGATTGTTCTCTCTCCAAAGGGAAAAATTACACGCTACCTTCGAGGTGTTAATCAACTTCCTATTGATGTGAAAATGGCTGTTTTAGATGCGAAAAAGGGGAGGGTAACACACTCTATTCCTAAGGCTTTAGAGTCTTGTAGTGATTATAACCCGAAAGAAAAATATATTGCTCCTACTGAAGAGATAGTTGGAATTATTATTACTATTTTAGCAATTGGTTTATTTATATTTTTATACCGCCTTAGTAGAAAAAAAAGAACAACTCTTACAAAAGAGGAGTATTATAAACAGCAAGAAGAGTTGGAAAAAAACAAATAATTACTTGAAACTTACATCTGCTAATGTCAAACAAAAAAGTACCTCTTTTTTTTGTTTGAGCAGCAGATTGCTTGCTTCTAAGAGTGTTGCCCCTGTTGTGACAATATCATCTACCAAAACGAGATGATTCCCTTTTACTTTTTTAATTTCAAAATTTCTTGGGTTTTGTAAACGAAATGCCTTACTTGTTCCTGAGTAAGAATGGTTGTTTTTGGCTCTTATTTTGTTGTAGAGTGGCTTGATATATGTTGATTTAAGTGCTTTGTTTAAAATAGCAGTATGCGAATAGCCACTTTTTATGGTGTCGTCGATGGGAAGAGAAAGCACTTGAAAATCGGGTTTAAATTCTTGAGCAAATTTTTGAAAACTGTTTTGCGCTAAAAGTGTGTAAATGTAAAAACCCAAGTCCGTATGTTTTGTAAAGAGTAAATCTTTTATCTCTTGGTATTTGTAAAAAGAGATAACTTCTACACCATTGCTGAGTTTGCGTTTATAAAGAGAGGGTGTGAGAAATGTTTTTTGGCAAGTTTTGCAAATATGCACAAGTGAGTACTCACTACAGAGTAAACACTTCATACAAAATTTAATCCATTTTGAGTACAGACATAAAAGCCTCTTGTGGAAGTTGTACCTTGCCTATAGACTTCATGCGTTTTTTTCCAGCTTTTTGTTTTTCTAGGAGCTTGCGTTTACGGGTAATATCGCCACCATAACATTTTGCTGTGACATTTTTTCCCATAGATTTGACGGTTTCTCTTGCAATAATTTGTGAGCCTAAAGAGGCTTGTACAGCCACTTCAAAGAGTTGTCTTGGAATAAGCTCTTTCATGTTTTTCACTAATACTCGTCCACGAGGAAGTGCTTGGTTTTTAGGTACAATGATACTCAGGGCATCAACGGCTTCTCCAGCTACTTTGATGTCAAGTTTTACTAAGTCACCAACTTTAAAGTCAATTGGCTCATAATCAAAAGAGGCATAGCCTTTGGAGATAGATTTTAAAGTATCGTAAAAATCCATGACAATCTCATTCATAGGAATCTCATACTCAAGCATAACACGCTCTTCATTGAGGTAGGTCATCTTTGTCTGGTTCCCGCGTTTACTGACAAGCAGGGTAATAATGTTGCCGAGGTATTCACTTGGTGTTATCACTGTTGCTCGTACATAAGGCTCTTCAATACGGTCTATTTTTTGTATAGGAGGCAGTTCAGAAGGGTTTTGTACCGATATTTGGCTACCATCTGTCAAATAGACATTGTAAACTACTGAAGGAGCAGATGCAATTAAATCGAGATTAAACTCCCGTTCAAGTCGCTCTTTGATAACCTCCATATGCAGCATCCCTAAAAATCCTACACGAAAACCAAAGCCTAATGCGACGGATGTTTCAGGCTCATAAGAGAGGGAACTGTCATTGAGTTTGAGTTTGTCTAAGGCATCGCGTAAATCTTCAAACTTATCAGTGTCTATAGGGTAAATACCTGCAAATACAAAAGGTTTTGCCGGCTCATAATCGCCTACTGGCTCAAGGGCAGGATTTTTCGCATCGGTGATGGTATCGCCAACACTGACAACACTCACTTCTTTGAGTCCAAGCACAACCACACCAATTTCACCTGATTCTATTGCTGTGGTTTTAATCTTTTTCATAGGGTGTGGGTACATTAAATCAAGCACTTGATGCTCTTCGCCACTACTCATGAGTTTAATGTTTTGTCCTTTTTGAATGCTTCCATCAAAAACACGAACAAGTGCTAAGGCTCCTAAATAAGGGTCAAACCATGAGTCATAAATGATGGCTTTCGTTGTTTTTTCAGGGTTGCCAACAGGGGCTGGAATACGATCAACTATAGCATCGATAAGCTCACGAATGCCTATACCACTTTTTGCACTTACTAAACAGGCATCTGTTGCATCAATCCCAATTGCCTCTTCAATCTCTTCAGCAACTTTATCAGGATCAGCCGCAGGTAAATCGATTTTGTTAATAACAGGAATGAGCTCAAGGTCATTGTCTAAAGCGAGGTAAACATTGGCAATGGTTTGAGCTTCCACCCCTTGTGCAGCATCGACAATAAGCAATGCTCCATCAGAAGAGGCAAGTGATTTGCTCACTTCATAAGAAAAATCCACATGACCCGGAGTATCGATAAGGTTGAGCACATAATGCTCGCCATCTTTGACATAATCCAAACGCACAGATTGTGCTTTAATGGTAATGCCACGCTCTTGTTCAATGTCCATAGTGTCCATCATTTGCGAGGACATCTCACGCTCTGTGACGGAACCACACTCTTGAATGATACGATCAGCTAAAGTGCTTTTTCCATGGTCAATATGTGCAATAATCGAGAAATTTCTAATGTTTTTCAATGATTAAGCCTAGGCAAAAAGTGAATTAACACTCTCGTTATGATAGACACGACGAATTACTTCTGCAAAAAGAGGGGCAACAGTTAGGACTTTGATTTTGTTATGCTCTTTTGTTTGGAGTGTGTTGGTGATTATAAGCTCATCAAGTTCCCCGTGATCAAGATTTTGGTAGGCTTTTCCACTTAAAACACCATGTGTCGCACATGCCATAACAGAAGTTGCCCCTTTGTTTTTAAGGGCTGTAGCCGCTTTGACCATTGTGCCGGCGGTATCAACCATATCATCAATCATAATGACATCATACCCTTCAACATCACCAATGATACCCATTACTTCTGCTTCATTTGCTTTCTCACGGCGTTTATCGACGATGACCATCTCTAAGCCCATGCGTTTTGCAAAGTAACGAGCTCGTGCAACACCACCGATGTCCGGGCTTGCAATAATAGGGTTTTTGAGATTTTTGCTTTTGATGTAATGCTCAAAAGTGATAGAGCCATAGAGATTATCTACAGGAATGTCAAAAAATCCTTGAATTTGACCCGCATGCAAATCAATAGTCACGACTCTGTCAATGCCTGCAGTTTCATAAAGGTTTGCAACAAGTTTTGCTGTAATTGGCACACGAGGGGCAGCTTTACGGTCTTGTCTTGCATACCCATAGTAAGGGACAACAGCCGTGATACTATCAGCGGAGCTGCGTTTGAGTGCATCAGTCATAATGAGGAGTTCCATAAGATTGTCATTTGATGGTGCTCCTGTACTTTGTACAATAAACACATCACGACCACGAACTGATTCAGAAATTTGCACTGAAATCTCACCATCACTAAACTTTTTCACATCTGCTTTTGCTAAAGGCACATCTAAAACTTGACAAACTTCCTCAGCAAACGCAACACTTGCACTTCCGGCAAAAATCTTATAACCACGCATGGGTATTCCTTAATAGACAAATTAATTTTGCGATTATACAGAAAATGTTCTGAGTGTATGGTAAAAGCCTTTTAAAACAAAATATATAATTTATTAATGGAAAATTATTATCGTTTAAGTTTATAAGTTGTACAATATACAATAACAAAAAAAGGAAGCTATGATGAGACAGTATGAAACATATAAATGTAATAAATGCGGTAATGAAGTAGAAGTACAACATGTTGGTGGAGGGGAACTCCATTGTTGTGGTGAAGCTATGGAAATGGTTACTGAAAATTTGACTTTAGTAAACCTACTTAAAGCTTTTGCTGGTGAATCTCAGGCACGAAATAAGTATGAGTATTTTGCAAAAGTAGCACAAAAAGAGGGCTATAGAGATGTAGCAGAACATTTTCAAAGAGCTGCTAATAATGAAAAGCAACATGCAAAACTAGAATTGGCACTTCATAATAGAATAGCGAATAAAAGTGAGAATAATTTTGGAAATACTCAAGAAAATTTGCAAGAGGCCATCAATGGTGAGAGTTATGAAAATGTGACAATGTATCCAGATTTTGCAAAAATAGCAAAAGAAGAGGGTGAAAAAGAGGCGGCAAGACTTTTTAGTGGCATAGGAAAAATAGAAGTTGAACATGAAAAAATGTTCACAATGCTTTTGGAAAGACTCAAAGTAGATGCCGAGTTTGTGAGTGAAGATGAAGAAGAAGCATGGATTTGTGAAGTGTGTGGACATGTGCATTATGGTAAAAAAGCTCTTGAGAAATGTCCTGTATGTAAACATCCTAAAGAGTATCAATCACGTCTGAACTCTAAAAAATAGAGTATAATAGTGGTATGAAAAACTTAGAACTTGATAATATTTTTATACCCTCAAAAATTCCCTCAAAAAAGCTCATGATAATTTTACATGGGCGAGGGGACTCTTCAGCAGGGTTTACATCTTTACCAGATATTTTGGCGATAGATGAGATGAATTATATTTTACTTGATGCCCCTTTTGAGTACTATACGGGGTATTCGTGGTATCCTCTTCCTCCAAATCAACTCCCTGGAATTGAACACTCATCCATAGTACTTACAAAGGTTTTAGATAAACTTTTTGCAGATGAATTTAATGCAGATGAGAGTTTTTTATTTGGTTTTTCTCAAGGAGCACTGCTCACTTTTGAATTTGGCGCTCGGTATGAAAAAGTATTGGCTGGGTACATTGCTGTAAGTGGCTATATTTATGATGAAGTAAAATTGTTGTTTGAGATAAACGAAGATGTAAAAGCATCGCATTGGTTGTATACACACGGCACAAAAGACACTGTTTTAGCTTTTGACAAGAGTAAAAAACAGATAGAGTTTTTACAGGAGAATGGCTTTGAAGTAGCGTTTCATGCTTTTGACAAAGAGCATACTATTGAGAGGCATGAATTAGAGATGATTGCACAATGGATGAAAAATATTGTATAATGACAACTCTATTTTAAGTATAAAGAAGGTTTAAGATTATTGATTTTATAGAAAATAAAAAAGTCGTTGGTTCGATTTTAATTGTAGAAGATCATAAAACAACACAACAATTGATGCTTGCACTTCTTCAGGAGAGAGGGACTGTTGAGTGTACCATTGCAAGTAATGGTGCTTTCGCTTTAGAGGCTGTGAAAAATGAGAACTTTGATTTAATATTTATGGATATACATATGCCTGTAATGGATGGTTTAGAGGCTCTCAAAGCGATGAAAAAGATGGGTATCGAGACACCTATTGTAACATTAACAGGAAATAATCTTGATTGGGATAAAGAAAATTATTTGCTAAATGGCTTTCACGACTGCCTCTCTAAACCTATAGAACATCAAGAATTGACAAAAATCTTACACACTTACTTAGAAAAAGATATTTCACAGTCGAAGCATATTAATGTTGCAAATGCTATAGAAGAACTAGGAATTTCCCCTACATATTACTTGAAACTTTTACATCAACTCTTCCCTGAAATAAAAAAAGATTTACTCCATATGCTTGATGCACTCAGACGAGAAGATTGTAATGATTTACATATGATTGCCCATAAACTCAAAGGTGTTACTGCAAATTTAAGACTGCCTGCTATTACTCTTGTTGCTGAAAATATTGATAAAAATGCAAAAAACAATACAAAAGAGTACCCTTATAAAAAAGATATTTTAAGTATATTTAATACTCTTTCTGAATTACAAAATTCTGATTAGTTTTGATAATCTGATTTAAAATCAACATAACGTGATGCCGAAGCATAGAGCTCTGCGACCTCTTCATCTGTAAGTGAGCGAATAACTTTTGCAGGACTTCCCATAATGAGTGAACGCGGAGGAAATTTTTTCCCCTTAGTAACAAGGGAACTTGCCCCGACTATACTTTCTTTGCCTATAACTGCATTGTCGAGTATCGTTGCACTCATACCTATGAGGCAAGCATCTTCTATGGTACATCCATGCAGCATTACACGATGCCCAATCGTCACATCACTCCCAATGACAGTAGGACTTCCATCACTTCTATCTGCTTTTTTATGGTGGGTAATATGCACCATGCTCAAATCTTGAATACTGGTTCTATCGCCTATTTTGATGTAATGCACATCCCCTCGAATGACTGTTCCAAACCAAATAGAACAATCTTCACCAATCTCTACATCGCCGATAACATCAGCAGAAGGGGCTACCCAACTATTTTTGCCTATTTTTGGGGTGAAATTTTTAAAATTGTATATCATTTAACTCTCCGAATATAATCTTGAAGCAAGTTGTGCAACACTACTTGCCATCTCTTTTTTTGATGCTTTACTTATACGGTTTACATAATCTTCAAGCAATTTTTGGCTATTGACTGCTTTGTTATTTCCGCGTTTGACTTTAATGTAAGAACCATCACTTTGCAACTCATGTGCAAGTACATTGTCTGAACATTGCAGTTGCAAAATCTGTAAAATTTTTCCCTTTGCAGTTTCATCTTTGATGGCCGTTAAAAGCTCAATGCGTCTCACAAGGTTTCTTGGCATCCAATCAGCACTTGAGATATAAACCTGTGTCGCATCATTTTTAAAGTAAAAGGTACGTGGATGTTCGAGGTACTTGCCTATTACAGAGACAACACGAATGTTTTCACTCACTCCCTTCACTCCTGGTTTTAAACAGCAGATGCCACGAACAATAAGCTCGATTTTTACGCCTGCTTGACTCGCTTTATAGAGTGCACGGATGACATCATCATCAACCAAAGAGTTCACCTTTGCAATAATATGCCCCTTCTTTGCTTGGCGTGTTTCATTGTGAATAAGTGAAAGGAGTTTTGGTTTTATTTGTGAGGGTGCCATATAGAGTTCATTCAGTTTACCTTTTTTACTAAAACCTGTTAAAAAGTGAAAAAAGCGTGTTAAATCATTGGTAATGACATCTTTGCTTGTCATATAGCTCATATCAGTATAGATTTTTGCTGTGGCAGGATTGTAGTTTCCTGTTCCAATATGTGCATACTGTTTGAGTTTTCCATTGGTTCTGCGTGTAATCAAAGTGGCCTTTGCATGAACTTTAAAGCCTTTAATACCGTAAATTACATGGGCTCCAGATTTTTCAAGTGCCTTTGCCCAAATGAGATTGTTCTCTTCATCAAAACGGGCTTTAAGTTCTACCATAACGGTGACTTGTTTGCCACTTTCACTTGCATCCATTAAGGCTTTGACAATAGGTGAGTTTGTACCAGAGCGATAGAGTGTCATTTTAATAGAGACAACATCTTTGTCTTTGGCTGCGTTTTGGATGAGTTTTACGACGGGGTCGAAACTCTCATACGGATGGTAGAGCAAAACATCTTGTTTTTGCAGGGTTGTAAATATGTTTTCATTGCTTGTGCATGGTGGGAGACTTTTAGGTTTAAAAGAGGGGCTTAAAAGCTGTGCAAAATCTTTGTTTCCCACAATCTGCCATAAACTTGCAAGGTTTAAAAAGGTGTGAAATTTATAAATATCATCTTTATAAACATTTGTATGGCGGTTAAAAAAGTTAATGATTTCATCATCTGCATTTGCTCCCACTTCAAGCCGAACCATCTCACCCTTACGGCGAAGTTTGAGACCCTCTTCAAGGATTTCCATAAAGTCATCAGCTTCCTCTTCTTCAATGGCAATATCGGCATTTCTTGTGACTCGAAACACAGCATATTTGAGTAGGCTATAGCCAGGAAAAAGGTCTTCAACATGCTGTGCAACGACACTCTCTATAGGAATGTATGTTCCATTGTCAAGCTCTACAAATCGTTTGAGTACGCGAGGCACACGAATAATCCCAAAGCGTTCAATGTTGGCATCATCACAATCATTCAGCTTAACGATGAGCCCAAAACTTAAGTTGTTGAGATGAGGAAAAGGGTGGGTCGCATCAACAGCAATTGGAATGATAACTGGGTAAATATTTTCTTTGAAAAAGCGATTGAGTTGGTGTTTTTCATGTTGATTGACTTCATCATATGTTTTAACACTAATGCCCTCAGGGATGAGCTTTTTCAAAATTTCTGTTCTTGTGTACTCCACAACTTGCTGCTCTTGATGCAGGTAAGTACGAATCTCACGAAGTTGTTGCAAAGGTGTCAGTTTATCTGCTCCAGAGACAATAATGCCTGCTGCAAAAAGTTTTTTAAGCCCTGCCACACGTATCATGTAAAATTCATCCAAATTTGTGCCATAAATAGCCAAAAACTTTAAGCGTTCTAAAAGAGGAAGTGCTTCATCTTGTGCTTGTTTTAAGACACGGGTATTAAACTGCAACCAAGAGAGTTCACGGTTGTTGTAAAGGTTTGGATTTTTAAGATTTAACATGCAGACACCTAAAGTAATGAAATGAGAAAAGATTATAACTAATTTTAAGCACAAATTGGCTAATATTAGTCAATTTTTTTATAAAGGTACTTTATGTTTCTACGTCTTTTCTTCCTTTTGTCCCTCTTTACTTTGTCGCTTTATGCAGTGCCAAGCCTTGCACAGCTACAGGATGCTGTGAGTAAAGACCCATCACTTTTAGATACTCCTCAGGCTGCAGCAATCATGCAAGAAAAAGGGCTCTCCAAAGCACAAATTAAAGCTAAACTTGCGAAAAATAAAAAGCTTGAAACAACAAAAATAAAGCGTAGTGATATAGAAAACAATCTCGCTGTGGCAGATGTAAATCAAAGTGATAATAATTTGAGTCTCGAGAATAATACATCAAGTGATGATTTAGAAAAACGATTAAATCCATTTGAGTATAAAACAAATGCAGAGTTACGAAAACTTGCCAAAGAGAAGCAACAGCACAGTAAAACAAAAGTGTTGCATCGCTACTCCTCAGCATTTTATGCAAATCGAAATACAATTGATAAGACATCTTTGGTAACACCAGATAATTATACTATTGCCGCTGGAGATGAGTTAGAACTTTATATTTATGGTGATAGAGATGAGAAACAAGCGCTAACAGTACAAAATGATGGAACGGTACAATTAGCTTATATTGGACCTGTAAAAATTGGGGGCATGAGTTATAAGGATGCAAAAGAGCATATAACCGCACAACTCAAACACCATTTTAAAACAAGCTCTTTTAAACTTGTCATGAGTAAATACAGTAGTATTCAAGTGACACTGATTGGGGATGTGAAAAATCCGGGTATTTATAATCTTTCCTCATTTTCGACAGTGAAAGATGTTTTAATTGCTGCAAAGGGTGTGAGAAAGAGTGCTTCAGTGCGAGATATACTTGTAAAACGCAAGGGAAAAGTGATTGCTGATATTGATTTTTATGATTTACTTTTTCATGGAAAAGATATAGCAACCACACTTTTAAAACATGGTGATATTGTGATTGTGAAACAGGCAAAAATCTTGGTAAGTGTGGATGGATATACCAATAACAGTGCCATTTTTGAGTTAAAAAAAGGAGAAAGTCTCGCAAAACTCATTTATTATGCAGGAGGAATGAAAGCAGAAGCCTCAAGTCAAGCGATTAAGATAGAACGCTTTTCTCGTAATGCGTTAATGCAGACATTCCAAATTCCTTATGCTAAAGCAAAATCTTTTGTGATGCAAAATGGTGATAAAGTCTATATTTATAAGCTGGATGAGAGTGATGATAAAAGTATTAATATTTATGGAAATGTGATACGACCAGGGAGTTATACCTTAGGAAAAAGTGCTACACTCAACGAACTTTTAAAGTCTGCACTGCAAAATGGTCTGAAAAAGTTTTTTCTTCCCGATACAGCACTCCATTATGCAACACTTAAACATTACACTCAGTCTTTAGAGTATGAAGTAAAATCTTTTGATTTGCAAAAAGTGATAGATAATGAAATAAAAGTCAAACTTGCACCTCAGGATGAACTTTACATTTTTAATACCAATGATTTACAAACGAATTTTTATATTACAACGGTTGGAGATATTTTCATTAAAGATGGAAAATTAAAGTACTTTAAAGGGATGAGTATAAAAGATGCTGTGAATGCAGCTGGTTTAAATGGTATTATGGATGATCAAGTGAGAGTCACAAGTATAGAGACAAAAAATGGATTGCCACATACTCGTTACTACTCTTATAAAAAAGATGCTGATGTGCAACTCCATCCGTATGATGAGGTTGAAGTGTATGATTATTATAAAACACATGTGATTGAACCTGTGAGTATTAAAGGAGAGGTTGTTGAGCCAAAGGTTGTTTTTTATGAGCAGGGGATGTCGCTTGCTTCGCTGATTAATGCAACAGGTGGTTTAACAAAAATGGCATATAAAAACAAACTTGAAATTGTTCGTTATTATATTGCAAAAGATAAATCAAGAAAGAAAAAAATCATCTATGTTGATTTGTCACAAACAGATGCAAAAACATACAAACTCAAACCTTATGATGAAGTAACAATCTACAAAATTCCTAATTGGAGTGAGAAAAAAACAGTTACGTTGAGTGGTGCTGTGAAGTTTCCAGGAACCTATACGATTAGTGAGTCTGAAAAACTGAGCAGTGTGATAGAGCGTGCAGGTGGTTACACGAAAGAGGCTTTTGTGCAAGGGGCTGTTTTTACAAGAGAGAGTATTAAAAAAAGACAAATGCAAGAGTATAACCGCTCTTTAGCAAAAATCAAACGAGAATTAGCACTCTATAATGCAATGCCGGCAAATGCGAAAAAAGCGGCTGTAAGTACAAGTACAACAGCAGCACTTGATAACGTAATAAACGAAGCGAAAAAATATACACCGATTGGGCGAGTGAGTATAGAATTAAATAAAAATCTTAAAGATTTTGAAAATTCAAAATTTGATTTAGTATTGCAAGATAAAGACAAACTTTTTATTCCTCATCAAATTGATACGATTACAGTCTTTGGAGAGGTCTTTAACCCTACATCTTTTGTGTTTGATGCTGTGAAAAGTGTGGATGATTATATTGCAATGGCAAGTGGACTCTCAAGAAGTGCAGATGCATCAAATATTTATGTAGTGCATGCAAATGGTATTAGTGAACCAGTTAACAAGAGTTGGTTTAGTACTCCTATAGAGATACAAAAAGGAGATACTATTGTTGTTCCTGTGTATATAAAAGAGACAAACAATCTGGATTTATGGGATAGTGTTTCACGCATCTTAGCAAGTTTTGCAATTACAGCAGCGACTATGCATACCTTAGGAGTACTCTAATGCAAGCACAAGAACACTATATTGAAGAAGATGAGATTGATTTACGAGAGTTGTGGCAGACAATTGTAAGAGGTAAAAAAATAATTATCGCTATTGTTGTGATTGTCATGAGTTTAACGGTCGTATATGCTTTAAAACTTCCTAATGTGTATAAATCAGAGATGGTACTCATTCCTACATCCAAAGATTCAGGACCCTCTTTAGGTGGGCTTGGTGGACTTGCTGCAATGGCTGGTGTCAGTATAGGTGGAGGAGGGTCTATGACTCCTGATGTAGCCTTTAATTCACTGTTAAAGAATTATGACTTTATGCAGCAATTTGTACAAAAAAATAAAATTCTTGAACATTATAGTAATCCTGATATCGATAACAATTATGTTTTTGCACTTGGGATGAGAGGGGTTTATGACTTTTTTAAATCATCGTCTGATGAAACAGTATTAAAAAATCAAGCAGATGCAATTTTTTCTGTTGTAAAAAGAGTACGAAGTAATTTTTCCATAGCAAGCGATAAAAAAACAGGTTTAATTACTATTTCTTACTCAGATAGTGATAGAACATACCCTCCAAAAGTGATTAATGCATTTTTAAAAGATGCGAGTAAGTATTTGGTAGATAATAATCTACGAATTATAGACAACAAACTCCACTACTTTGAAAAAGAGATGCAAAAAGTAGATGCTTTTGAGCTGCGTAAAAGTCTCTCTGGAATGATTTCAAAAATACTGCAAGATAAAGTAATGATGCAGTCTAAAGTCTATTATCAGTGTGATGTCTTAACTGAGCCTGCTGTAGCTTATATTAAAGATAAGACGAAACCAAAACATGCCCTTATAGTAGTAGTGGCATTTGTGACGAGTATAATTTTAGGTGTTTTTCTTGTTTTTGTTTTAGAGTTTATTAAAAAAGAGGAAAAAGAAGTTATCGAATAACTCCCGTCCCTCTATAGTTTGCACTATGGTAAATTGTCACCCCATTTTTACGAGCATAGTACTTTAAGAGTAATCTTTGCAGCACAGGTTCTATAGAGGGGGCAAACCAAGCATTGTTGCTTGTGGCGATGACAAATTTTACATCCCCTTGATAAATCTCTTGACATGTTGCCTCATAACAGATGGCATTACGAAATTTCACTCCCTTAATCATAAAATCTGTTGGCTCTTTGGCAGTCACAAAATCACTTGCCCCACTAAAAAAAGTTTCATTAATGAAGTGTCTTGCAAATTTTGGCAAGGGAATATACTCCCCAAAAGGAACAAGTACAAGTTTTTTGGCAATTTTATACTTTCCATTTTCAAAAAGATAGGTAACATTGTAGTGTTTGTGATGTTCAACAAGTAAAGCACCTGCAACGATAGCAATTTTTTTGGAGCGCTTGAGGAGGTATTGCATAATTTTTGGGTTTTTGTTCATAAAAAGAGGAAAAACAGATTCTGGAAATATAATCACATCCTGTTTTGTTGCTATGGCATCATCAATGTTTTTAAATATCATCTCTACTGTAGAGAGCAGGGCATAATCCTGCCATTTGTTTTCTTGCTTTATTTGTGTTTGGATTAAATCTATTTTAAGAGGTGCTTCTTTTTGTGGTGGATAACCATAGTTCAATGCACCAAGTAAAAGAAGTAAAGGGAGATATTTTATCTTTTTTGGCATGAGAGACGGTAGGGAAAGTGCAAGTAAAATAGCGATGAGTTGGTACTTATAGACTCCTAAATAGCTATCGACAAAGAGAAGTTCTATCTGCAACCAGTTCCAATCAAAAGGCTCAAAAAAACTTAAAGCAAATAAGAAAAAGGCACGTAGCAGTGGTTTTTGTGTCAAGGCGAGGGGTGAGAAGAAAAGCAGATAAATAAAAGCAAATGCAAGGGTAATAATAGGCTGCATATACCCAACCCCTTGGTACTTGAAACTATAACCAATCCAGTAAAACCAAAAAAGTCCTATAAAAAAACCAGCCACTAAAACACTGCGTTTTGGAATGTATAAAAAAAGTGCCAAAGCAGATAATCCAAAGAGGGTGTTAATGAGCTTGTTTGTGAGGTGATACTCTTCAAAATAGATAAAGGCACTAAAAAGCAGTGCAGTAAGGAGTCCAAGTAAAAAAGTTTTGAGATGTGTATTCATAATGAAATTGTACTCAATTTATGGGCTTATTAGTATATCTTTTGTATAATCCTCGTAATTTTATAAAAACAAGGAAAAATTAAATATGGATATTATTTCTCAATTATTACCATTTGTATTTTTAATCGCAGTTATGTACTTTGTGATTATTCGCCCACAACAAAACGAAGCGAAAGCAAAAAAAGAGATGTTAGAGGCTCTTAAAAAAGGAGATAAAGTCATCACTACTGGTGGTTTTATAGTCACTGTACACAAGGTAGAAGAGAACTTTGTAAGTGCAAAACTCAACGAAGACACACTTGTTAGAATCACAAAAGAATCCATCGCAAAGAAGTTAGAGGATGAAGCTTAATTATCGCATAGTCATATTCACACTGGCGATTGTTTTTGGCGTTGCTTTCTCTATACCCTCATTGTTACAAACACAGGGTGGTAAAAAAGTAACATTGGGGCTTGATTTGCAAGGTGGTTTACATATGCTTCTTGGTGTCAAAACTGAAGAAGCGACAAAATCGCGTATTAAATCGATTGCAGCGAGTATCAAACATTTTGCTGAGAGAAAAGATATTTTGATTGATGCTTTGAGTTTTGATGCAACAACTGTCTCTTTTGAAATCTTAGATAGTGATGATTTACAAGCAATGCAAGATTTTTTAGCAGAGATTGATGGGGCTAAAGTGAGTGTTGATGGATTAAAACTCTCTTTGCATTTAACACCAAAAGAGATTCTCAAAACAAA
>WFQD01000048.1 GCA_015487265.1 Sulfurimonas sp.
CGGTCAATCAAAATGGAACTACTAAGGAATATAACAAATATTGGGAAAAAGTTATTGTCAATCCTTATTACAAACCAGAAAAAATTGTAACCAGTGAGGAGCCTTCAAGTGTTTCTTTTTCTAAAGTTTCTACAAATTATAATAGTGATACAGGCTTATTTGAGGAAAGGTATCTTGTTAGAGTTGTAGACGGTAACGGCAATCCTGTTGCAAAATCTCTCAAAATAGATTTGGGTGTTGTTAATGGAGCTGTCAAAACTGGTTTAAAAAAATCTCTCATAGGATATGGTAGCGGAGTTCTTGATAAGAACATATTTTCATCTACCAACAAGAGCGATACTTTTACTAATGTTTCTTCTTCTGAAGATGTTTTGGTTATTATGCCAAATCACATAAGAAACAATCCTGCTTACTTGGGAATGTGGCGCATACAAGATATAAGCGAAGATTCACATTCACTGTTATTGGATAAAAGTTATAGCACAAAAGTAGATAATTTAGATTTCATTGTAGGTCATGATTATAGATATGATGAGTGTGATAATGCACTACATAATGTATTTTTGGATGTATATGGAGATTATTATTTAAATGAAAACGGCCAAGGGAAGTTTGTGCTTTACTATCCTCCAGAGATGGTAGGGAAAGATGTGGTGTTATATGCTAATATTGTCACTAACGATAAACGTATAGGAAGTGCATATAGGACTATCTTAAAAGGGACCGGTTTTTTAGATGTGGCTCCGATAAAATGTGAAGGAACAGATAATTATACTAATTGCCAATTGTCTTTTGAAATTCGTACAAAAGATTTAAATACTACCGTAACGGAAGCTGTGGTCACAGAGAAAAACTTTCAATTATCTGGGGTTTGTAATAATTTTAAAGTATCCAAAAATAGTACCGAATGTGACGGTAAAATAGTTGTAGAAGTTTCTACCGATGTTAATCAATCATGTACTGTTACATGGGATGGACAAATCTCTTACAATAGGTAAAGAATGCAAAGAATGTTTAAAGAACCAAGATTGTTGGATAAAGAAAAAGATAAAGAGCTTGTGATTTACCCGTTAGATAATTTCTCTTTTGCCAAAGAGACCACCATATTTCCTTTGGGTGGCTCGGAGATAGGAAGAGCTGCTGTATGTTATCCAATATTTTTTGTACGTGAAAAAAATGACATCATACCGGTGGCTCTTTTGGGAATCAAAGAGAATACGTTTGTTGATCAAGAAGGAAAGTGGAAGAAAGATTGTTATATTCCAGGTGTCGTCAAAGCCTATCCTTTTGGTTTCGCTCCGTATCAAGATAGCTACTCCATGATTATAGATGGTAGCTATGCGGCAAAGAAAAAAGAGGGCGAGAGATTTTTCGATGCAAACGGTAATTTTACAGAGTATGGGGAAAAGATAGTACAGTATGTTCAGGATATCTATGCCGATATAGAGCGTGTAAAAAAGATTTGCAAATCGTTGGAAAATTTTTTGGTCCAAGTGAAAATAGATGTAAAAAAAGAGAATAGCCAAGAGTATAAAATAGAGGGCGTTTTCAAGATAGATGAAAAGGCTTTGAAAGGTGTTGGAAAAGGGCGATTGTACGATCTGTTTCAAAATGGAGCTTTGGATATAGCGTACGCGCATCTTGTTAGCTTAAACAATCTTGGCAGGATTGCACAAGGTTGAACAAAGCTTTCGCTCTTTTTATCACGCTAGCTATCGTTGCCGCAATTTCCGTAGCAATCTATATCAACCTAAAAAATATTGATAACTATTCCAAAAAAGTAGAAAAAGAGATAGACTTTATACAATTCAATAAAAATATCTTAGATATAGAAAAGATCATAAAAGGTGCACTTGATAAAGTTGAAGACAAAGATTCTCTAGATTTGCTCTACAGTATGCCTTTTGATGTGAATGGTAGTAACGTAGATAAAAATATCGGTAGTTTTTCTATTTCTTTTGTGCCTTTTTGCAATAAAATCAACCTTAATCTTCTCTATAATGCAGAGAAGAAAAAGGAGAACAAGCAGGTTGAAAAGGTCATTAGGGAGATACTGGAAGCATTTAGTGTGGAGTATCCAGGCTTTTTCATCGATATACTTTTAGACACATTGGATCAAGACTCTTTAGAGCGTTCCGCAGATAGCGAAGTACTTCTTAAATATCCCGATTTTTTGAATGGACATATTTATAATTATGAGCAATTGAAATTTATGGTGGATTATTATGCTACCATAACGGAGGACAAAAATATATATTCTGTCCCTTTTCAAGACCTCTTTGGTTTTCAATGCGATGGCGTGGGATTTTATTTTATGAATCCCGTGTTGAAAAAAATACTATTCAATATAGAGCCTGGGGCGAAAGATGTAGATTTTGCATCTTTGCAAAAAGATTTCAACGAAACTATTACTGCGTTGAATATGCAGGAGTATCTTCCGATCGTTATGATAGATATAACGAAAAATGGGCATAGTGAAGCAAAAATAGTATACGA
>WFQD01000049.1 GCA_015487265.1 Sulfurimonas sp.
CGATAAAATCTATTTGTTACTTAAAAAATAGCCAATTTTCACTAGATAATTTTCAACTAATTCAGTTGGAATAATCATATCTATCTCGTTTTCTGATACGAATATTGCCGAACAACACAACATATTATTATCATCAATGTAGAATGATAGTGGTGTGACAACATTTCCATCCGAGATATATATTTCATCACATTCTACACCAATATCTTCAGCGGTACATATTTCATCAAATGGCATATAAAACTCTAAAAGCTTTTTTGCTATTTTGAAAATTATCATTTTTGCCTCTGGTTGGAAATTATCTATTTTTCCCATAGTATCTTGTCTCCAAATTTTGTTTATTTGTATATATCCTTTTGATATATTTCCTTTTCCTTTAAACTTTTGAGGAATTATTTTTATTAATTCCATAGCAACTAAATCTTTTTTTACTTTTTGTAAAGTAGGAGGGCTAACTTCTAATTTGTTACATAAGTATTTTTCATTGGCATAGATTTTATTTGTTGCTTGAACTCTAGCTACTTTGTAAAAATAGCTATACAATGCAATAGCTTTAATTATTCCCATAGAAGACACATTCCGTTTTTGTTGCTTATAGTAAGCTTCTATTGTTTCAATTAATTCTACTTTAATGACTATAGGCAATACTTTTTCTTTCATCATTGAAAATACTCTATATGCTTCTAAGTATTCCAGTGATAAAAGCCAATTGTTCAGGTTTCTGTTTAAACTCAATAGCTAGACTTTTATAAGCTTTAGATGATGAGATTAGATTATCTGAATCAAACTTACTTAGCTGCTCTTTAAGTTCAACTGGTATAGACTTTTTAATTTCAATTTCTGTTTTTTCTAAAATTTGTTCAATCTTAAGAAATAACTTACTTAGATTTATATCTATTTGTTCTTGCAGCTGCTGTCTAGCTTTTTGCATTTCAACATATTTTTTGCAAAATGCATTAAAGTCCTCTTCAACTTGTTGTGCGATTTGTTCTTGTATATTTCTATCACTGTTTTGCATAAATTTATCAAAATGTGAAGTAGTCACTTTTCTATTAAGCTTCTCAATAGAGCTAATATAATCATTTACATAGCTGTTCTCTTGGGCTTTCAAGAACATGTTTAAAAACATTGAAATTTCAACATTGTGCTTTAAAAGGACTTCCCTAGTTGTATCTTGAGTATTTGATTTAACACCATCAATTTCAATAAAGAGGCGACCTCTTTTTAGTGCTTGTTCTATGTGCTGAAAACCTAAAATTAGCGGTTTTTCTTCTTCTTTTTTATATTTTTTATTAAACATTTGCAAGTTCCTTTATAGTAATAATATTTTTATGGCTTATAAGTAAGTTATAAGCTGCCTTATATAGCTTTTCTTTCCCACTCTTATCAATAATTCCGTTATACTGCAATGCTTCTAGCCTTTCAATGTCTGACAATTCTAAAGCTTCTTTTACATAAGCAATTTCTTTAGCAGCTTCTAGTGGATAATAAACACATAGATATTCAAAATCATTTAAAAGCTTTTTATGTGCTTCTTCTCTTGCTTGTAGCTCCCTTATAAGAAGTTTCATATAGTTATTATGAAGTTCAGCATGACATTCTTTGCATATTAAAGATTTTGAATTAAAAGTTATTACTTCCAAATCACAATTAGGACATATAGCACGACCTTGTATTGATACTTTTTCTTCTATTTTAAAATGTTCATGGTTATATAAAAGTGGTATATTTAAATCTTTAAACTTATTTTCATAGACTAGAAAATATTTACCGGATTTATCAATACTTTCAACATTTCCATTCTTATCTACTTCGACACCTATCTTTAAAAAGATATTTTTAAAACTGTCTCCATGTGCAGCATATGTTGTATTTACAGACATATATTCATGTTTAAGCTTAGCATGAGCGAGTTCATGGATAATAGTTGCAAATAATGTAGCTTTATGTTCGTATAAAAATAAAGCTGGATGTAAAGATATATAACTGTATGTATTTGAACTGTTAATATCATTAAAGTATTGTGGAATATGACAACCTATCGCACCAGATGATGGGGGAACTGAAATTGACATTATCACATCATCAAATTTGTGCTCTAAAAGATTCTCTGCTATTTCAATAGCCTTATCTAAAAAGATAGTTATTTTTGTATTGATATTTTGTTTATCACTCATTATTCTTCTTCCTAACAAGCTGTATCAGCATTGCATAGTGCTTCAACTTCTTTAATATCAAATACTGTTACATGAGCAGATATTTTTTTTGGAGTAAGCTTACCAGTTGCAGCATATCTCCATACTGTTGCAATTCCAACACCTAAATATGTAGCAATTTCTTTTGCCCTGTAGTATTTTTTTTCCATAATGTAAATCCTCGTGAATTTACTTAAAGCTTTAAGATTTCATACTAAATATAGTAAAATTTATTTAGTATCGTAATTAATTATGATGTAATGATA
>WFQD01000050.1 GCA_015487265.1 Sulfurimonas sp.
GAAACATACTATTCGGTGAAAAAATCATGTGAAGATGTATATGATAAATATTTTATTCAATATGGCTATCAATACAGCTTTACAGATGAGATTCAAAATGAATCCATTTTAATGAATAGCACTTTGTCGAATGTTGTGCATAGTCAAGAGAAAACGACAAGAATCAATATAAAAAACAATGCATCAACCCACATTAACCTTATTGAAGAAGAAGGTGAACTTTCTTTTACAAGCTTATTAAGAGATGTAAGTAGGTCCTTAAGAACTTTTATTGGAATGGCGAGGAGCATTGTAAAAGCAGAAGTACAATCGATTCAGCAACAACAAAAAGAAAACTCTATACCCATGTATGACAGAAAAGCAGACCATGAAATAATTAATAGAGTGGTAAATGATATTATTAAAGAGTTTGGGTACACATCAGAAGATAGGCATTATAGCTATTTAAAAGATGTAATCATAAATGGTTTAAATAGTGAGCAAAAAGGTTTTAAGTCTGGACGAGCAGAACTTTATGAAGATGGGTTTAAAATAATTAACATATCGCAACTTGATACAGATTCAAAAACGAATAACTTTGAATTTTTTGAACTCAACGATAGCCCAGAAAGTTTTATGAAGAATCTATCCAAGCATCTTTTTGTAGTAGGTATATCTGCAACAGCAACCATTCCAACACTGATGAGAAACTTCGATTTAGATTACTTGGAATCAAAAGTTAATTTCATAACACCTAATATACAAGAACTAAAGAAAATGGATAGGCTTTATGTAGAAGCAAAAAATCAACAAGATAGAGAAATTCATATTGAATATGTGGAGGTCCAAGATAACATAGTTGAAATTATCAACAAATACTTTGGTGGATTTGAGAACCTACATGATGAATTTGTAATAATGCAAAGGTTAGATGAGTATGAATTTAAAAGACTAATTAGGCTTGTATCCTCCTATAAAGAGTTTTTGTTACATGACGAAATAGAAAGTTTTATGTGTCTTTTATCTGCATTACCAACGGGTGATAAAAAATTTTTGAATCCAAATCATATTGCTATGCTACTTTGTGAGATGATGGATGCAAACTATGATAGTTTTAAGCCAGAGATACAAAATTGGATTGACGATTTAAAGGATATGCAAAAAGAAGTTCGTGGCAATTTTATTGATAAATTAGTAAGGGAAAATAGGTTGTTTTATATATATGATTCTCAAGCTGATAATAAGAAAAATTACAAAGACATGTTCAAACAAGAGATTAAAAATAAATCTAAAGTCTTCATTATTAGTGCATATCAAACAATAGGTGTCGGGGCAAACTTAGAATATGTTACAAATGGTATAAAGAAAGATTATGATGCAATTTTTTTAGATAAACCAACAAAGTTTATACAAACAGAATTTAAAAATGAAAAAGAAAATACTACAAAGGAAAAACAAGTTAAGGCTATTTTTCAACTAGAGTCCCTTTTTCATAAAGGATACTATTCAAGAGTTGAATATAAAAGATATGTAAAAGGTATTTTAAAACTTCAAAGCAGGATGAAATATCTTGATTTAACCGATAGTCACAATAGTATCATGAGCACTATAATTCAGGCTATAGGTAGATTATACCGTACAGATAATGATACTTCTAAAATGTTTATCTACCTTCATCAAGATAATATCCATTCTGTTTCAAAATTTGATACAACCAATCAAACATTACTTCCTGCTGTAAAACAACTTATTGAGAATGCCACAAATTTATCATGCGCTAATATTGAAACGGAAGATAAAGAGATAAAAGAAAGTATAAATAGATTTAAAGAGCAAAATAAACATACAATGGAAAAAATCAATTACCTGCTTCGTATAATATTTAATGGAGGTGGCATCAATAAAAATACTGTAAAACAGTGGGAAGAAACAAGAAAATTTCTTCTATCTAATCCAACAGTAAATACGGATGCAATAGAGTTTAATTTTTGCTACTCTAAATTGCCATCACAATATTCTCAAAATCGTTATTATTACTATAC
>WFQD01000051.1 GCA_015487265.1 Sulfurimonas sp.
ATAGATAATAAGTTACGATAAAAAATCTTATTGATGAGAAATGAAACATGAAAATAAAATACAATGATACAACACTTGAATATGAAATTATTAATAATGGGGAAAGTGAGTTTTCTTCTTCTGATGCTCTTTTTGGACAAAAAGAATGTGAGTATTATTTTTTGAAAGAATATTTACATTTGGAAGAAAAATTCATTCGTGCTTATGATTTTTATTTTGTTGCTTATGATAGTGATGATGAAATTATAAGTGTTGATTTGTTTAACTCTGATGATAAGCATCTCAGACACATAGATAAACATGAAATTGATTCTATTCTATTTGGGAAGAATAAAGAAGTTCAAACAGAAAGGAGTCTTGTCTTAAATAAGGAAAGTAAGTTAGAAATTCTCAGACGAGAAGAAGAAAGAAAAAGAGAGCAAGAAGTAGAACAAATAAGTCAAATGTTAGACCAATTTTTGTGGAACTTTCATATTAAACGTAGAGATGGGGTTGAACGTGGAGAAGAGTGGAAATATTTTCGATTTCCATATAAAAATAAATTTATTTTTTCAAAAGACGATAGCGTTATGTATTATAGTGAAAAATTAAATTGTAGATTCAATAAGTATGGCTTGTATAAAGGAAAAAGATATAATGAACGAATATCTAATTTAGGGGATCGTGGGTATGCTGGATTATTGATTTGGGATGCCTTTTCTAGTTATGACAACATTTCTAAAGTTGGCTCTTTTACACAAACACAATGTTTTTTAAAAAGTATTTTTTATTTTAATATAGTTGTTTGGTATATAAATGAGAGGATAATAGATGAGTTAAGCCTTTATGGACGGTCTTACAAAAAAGAAAAACTTTATGAAGCACTTTTAAAGTTTTATAATACAGGTGAACCAGAGTTTAATGCTTTGAAATATTTTTTGGATGATGATGGAAAATTAATAAATCATCCAAGTTTTGATACCATGGTTAAATGGATGGAAATTCCAAAAATAATTTTATCAAGTTTTGATAGTGAAGAAAAAAGAGAGATGTATATTGAAAGATGTAATCGAAAAGCATCCAATGAAAATCGCAAAAGAGATGCCTAAAGAAATCAAACAAAGAAGCTCGATTTGATAAAAATTTACAATTATTTTCCTATAAGTTTTAAAGTATTAGAACGTGATTCTTGAATATAAAGGTTTAGTGTGAACTTATTAGATGAATTTGGTCTGAGTCGTGCAGATATTGCTTTTTTGTATAGTGAAAATAAAAAGGGGATAGCTCTATGTATGAGAAGTGATCTTGATGATACAGATAGAGTTACATTTGAAATTTTTTCAATTTATTTTAATAGATTTTTGCAAAAGCATATTGACGAATGTTATGAAGAGGTAGCTCAAAGGGCAAAAATGGTTGGTCGCTCCCATGCTGGGGATATTAAAGATATCGCAAAAGAGGTGCTTATGCAACACTTTAAGAAATATTTGCAACAGCATGAAGTAGAGGTTGTTTGTGATATTGAGAGAGAAAAATCTCCATTTTATGTAAGTAAATATACGAAATGATTAATCTTTATGCTCAAGAGATTATGGCTGCTCTTTTTAAGCACCAAGTAATTAAAATGAAAGATGTTTATCAAAGTGGCTCTGAAAAAAGTGTTATAGATCTCTTAATAGCAGAAATGGTTCAAGCGAAATATATTACTTTAGATTTTGATGATAATGGGGATGAGATAGTAAAAGAGTATAAGGGAGATAAAAAAGCCGATATACTTAGTAAAAAATCTAATGTGATATTTATTGATTCAACAAATATCGAGATTTTAAATGAATATAAACACCGTGACGGAAAAATTACTTTTCGAGATGGTGTTTTATATTTTTTTGGTCGATTTGGTGAAGTTGTTTTTAGAACATCTATGCTTGAAGATTATGAGATAGATAGCGATTTACTTACCTTCAAAACTATAAATAGCACATATAAATTTAAGATGCTAAAGGATATAAAAATTGATGATGCTATGTTAGCATCTTAGGAAAATATAGATAAAGTGAAAGCTTTTTATTCTTAAAGTTGGGACTTTGATTAACCTTGCTATAGGGATTTATTATAGGCTGTAGCTAATCAAAGAACAGTGTAGTGCCATTAAAGCACAATGGATTTTATAGGCTCATAAGTTTCTTCATACTCCTGAAGAGGTGGAATTTCAGCCGGCTTATTAGTCATTCCTGCATCATCTATTGTTTCAAGAGCTCTAATAATTGTGTCAATTTTTGTGAGGTTTGCATAGAACTGTTGTTCAGTTTTTGCATATTCTGCTCCAAATTTGACAATCTTTTCTCTATATCGTTTTCTGTTGCTTCTTGTCTCTCCCATTCTTTTTGCAGCCATTTGAGCTTTTCGATATAAAGCTTCTTGTCCTGATTTAGTGAGTCGATCAGTGCTTTTTCGTTCTTCTCCAATTTCTGAATTTTCATTAAGAGTGTCTCTGTTAATTGCTCCATTTATTCCTCCAATTTTAAGTAATACATGTGTCTTTTTTCTGAGTAGGAAATGTTGTTCGAAGGTATAATCATATAGTTTCCATCTTTTTGTTTTACCCTGTATTTGCTCGGTATGGAATGTCCCCAATAAACTAGACAAACAC
>WFQD01000052.1 GCA_015487265.1 Sulfurimonas sp.
CACTCCGCTCCAGCATATCATCAAAGACAGCCGCCACCTCTTCATCAAACTCAAACTGTTTTTTTATTGGTTTCGTAAATACTTTGTCATCATTTTTATTCATAGTGCGTTATTTTATCTAAAATTGTTTTAAGGAGTATTTGTACATTTAAAACTACATTTGCCAAATACTACACACTATGTTCAAATAACGGCTAAAAAAGCATTAAAAACTCACTTTTTTCTTAAGCTTAGAGAGTTCATTTCTATTGAAACAAGTTATAAATTGCCAAAAACTCTGTTTTTTAGATAGAATGATAAAAAATATTTAAATGATAGTTATTTGATGAATACGGTATTAAACATACAAAGTGTTCGTTGAATAAATAGTTATACGTCCCCGCGAAGTGGGAACTTACAAAAAAGGACAAAGAAATGGCCGATTATCAAAAAATAATAGAATTGATAGGAAAGTATTTTCCAAATCCACAGGCCACACAATTAAATCAATGGATCGACCAACTAAGGAAAGAAAATAACGATTTGAGAGATCAAGTCGGAGAGTTAAAAAAGAAGATGCAGGAGTTAAGTGCACAACGTGATCAGTCATCTATAGATATTCCGGCCTGCCCGAATTGCTCAACAACTGAAAGAAAGACATTTATGAACCCTATTCCAAAAGAGTTCATTAATATTGAAGAAGCTACCCATGAGTGTCCAAAGTGCAGTTTTAAAGTTAATGCAAAGTAATCTAACCAGTCAAATCGAGAGGGGCGCTCGCTACGCTCCCGCCCCTCATTTGGGTCGTTATAAACCTTAATTCAATAATGGAAAAAGTATGAAAATTTTTGCAACTTGCATGGAATGCCAAAAAGAACTTGGCCTCCCCTCTTTTGAACCAATAATTGCAGACTACTATGAGGAACCGGTAGCTATTATTGAATGCAGTAGAGGGCACAAGTCTGCTTTTATGCTACAAAGTCAAAAATTTGAAATCCTATTGGAGTCTGCTGCTAATGCTTTACTAGAAGGTTATACACTTGAAGCAGCATCAACTTTATCATCTGCTTACGAACGTTTTTTTGAATTTGCAATCAATGTTCTATGTTCAAAACAGAATGTAAATGAAGAAGAATTAAAGAGGACATTTAAATATGTTTCTAAGCAATCAGAACGCCAAATAGGAGCTTTTTTATTTTTATATCTATTCGAATTTGGTGAAACGTATGAAATTAATAAAAAGCTTATAGAATTTAGAAATAAAGTGGTTCATAAAGGATATATTCCAACTCCCAAGGAAGTTGAAAGTTTTGGAGATAGAGTTTATTTGGAGATTTTTGCAATAACACAAAAATTGAAAGAGAAGTGCAATGAAGATATTCAGAAGGTTATCACTGCAAGTTTATTAGAGAGAAGTCAAAAATTGCCGACAGATATGCCCAGAGCAACATCGACAGGCACTATGTTTTTCTCGCTTAGCCAAGCAGAACAAAAGTCTAGTTTTACTGAAGCTATGCTGTCGTATAAGGTGGCACAGAAAATGTTTCTGGAAGCAGTACCGTATATGAATTAATAAATTAGCAGATACTCAACCAAGCAAATGACTTATAACAAATCTCAGGAGCCAATCAAAAACCCGCGGACGGTTTTTTGATTCCTCATTTTAAACGTTGTACGTCCCAGCATAGTGGGAACATGTTCAATGTGCAGCCTCATCGTTATCATTTTCCACTTATACCAAATTAAGTCTAAATTTGATACACTTTACAACAATCCAAAAAAGGATCTATTATGCAACTTAGCCAAACCATAAAACCGATTAGTTATTTGAAATCAAAAACCGCAGATGTCATAAATAGCGTAAATGAAAGCAAACAATCTATCATCATTACACAAAACGGTGAAGCAAAAGCCGTCATCCAAGATATAAAAAGTTATGAAAATTTACGAAACTCTTTATCGTTATTAAAATTGATAGTTCAAAGTGAAGAAGATATACGAAACAATAATGTAACTCCCCAAAATGAAATGTTTGAACATTTAGAGAAAAAGCTTTTTAGGTGATAAATTGAAAAATTTTGAAGTCATTTGGACAAAAAATGCAGAATATGATTTAGAGGAGATCATAGAATATATTAAGACCGATAGTATCAAAGTAGCAAAAGATATTTTCTTTGAAATCAAAGAGCAGAGTAAGAGCTTGTCAATTTTTCCTGTGAGCAGGAGAGTTGTTCCGGAACTTCAGCATATCGGAATTTTACAATATAGAGAATTGATTTACAAAAGATGGAGAATTATTTATAAAATTGAGAATGAAAAAATTTATATTTTAATAGTTGTCGATTCAAGTAGAGATATTGAAGATATACTTTTTAGACGACTATTGAAAAATGACAATAAGTACACTTCATAAGTTTATTTAGTGATAGACTTATAGATAGACAAGCAGAATAAACAAATAATATAAAAAGGATTTTTTATGGAAATAAGCACTTCAACATGGATGATGATAGCTTTTGTCGCAGGGATGGCTTTGAGTATTTGGAAAATGTATCCATTTTTAGTCAACAGAACACTTGAGGATGATGACACGGGAGAAAATGCACACAACGCTCTTGTAGAACTGTTGCATAAGGTGTTA
>WFQD01000053.1 GCA_015487265.1 Sulfurimonas sp.
ACCGAAAAAGGGCTTTATATGCTCGCAACTATTTTAAAAGGCAAAAAAGCAACATTAGCTACTCTTTCGATCATCGAAACCTTTACCAAAATAAGAGAACTCTCAAGAACCATAAAGCAACTTCCCGAAATTACCGATAAAAAAGAACAAAAGTCACTTATGCAAAAAAGCGGAGAGATAATCGCTGAACTTTTAGATGACGGATTACAAGCAGATGAGAGTGAAACGACGATAGAGATGAATTTGGCACTGTTTAAGTTCAAACATACGACAAAAAAGAGCAAGAAATAAATATGAGGATATAATAAAATGGCTAAAGAGATAAAAGATCAATATAATATGGATGGACACAAATTATTGTGGCATCTCGATAGAGTAAATGAGTTTTCAAAAGGGAAAAAAATAGCACCGTTGCACGTAGATTTTGGTATTGCTACTGGATGTAATATGGGTTGCAAATATTGTTATGGTGTTATTCAAGGAAGAGATGGTATTAATGGTGGGCATTTAATGCCAAAAGATAAAATAATAGCATTTTTAAAAGATGCAAAAGAGATTGGTGTGCGTTCAGTTGCATTTATTGGAGAGGGAGAAAATACATTAAATCCGGCACTTTATGATTCTTTAAATTATGCCAAGAGTATTGATTTGGATGTAAGTTTAGCTACAAATGGCATAGAAATTGATCATACGCGAATAAAAGATATGTTGGAATCGCTTGTTTGGATTCGATTCAACATTAGTGCCGCAACGGTTCAATCTTTTTATCATATGCATAAAATTAAAGAAGAGGGGTTTAAAAAAGTTTTAAATAACATTAAAAAGTGTGTAGAGATTAAGAAAAAATACAATTTAAGCACTACTATAGGTATGCAAATGGTGCTAATGCATGATAATATAGATGATATTGTTCCTTTGTCGAAATTAGGAAAAGATTTAGGAGTTGATTATTTAGTAATTAAGCCTACTTCTGATACTTACGATAAGAGATTAAATTCACCAGATAAAGAGTATAAAGATATTATAGACATATTTAAAGAAGCAGAAAGCTATTCTACAAAAGATTATATAGTATCTGTAAAGTGGTCAAAAATGATGAATGAAGGTAAAAAAGATTATGATATTTGTTATGGTACAAAATTTATTATAGCAATAAGTGGAAATGGTAATGTATTTCCGTGCGGACACTGGTTCAATATTAAACCGGATGAATATCTTATGGGTAATATAGAACAACAGTCGTTTAAAGAAATAGTCCAAAGTGAAAGATATTGGGAAGTACAAAAGAAGATAGAAAAAGTCGATGTTATTAAAGATTGTGAAACAAATTGCAGGCAGCATTATATAAATCAGTTTTTGTATAAACTCAAAAATCCACCGAGTCATATAAATTTTATATAAAGGATATCGATTTGAAAATATTGATATTGGGTTCAAGCGGTATGTTAGGTACGGCAATTGAAAATATATGCAAGGAAAATGGTATAAAATATATCTCTTTAACACATTCGGATATAGAAGCAACCAATAGTATAGAGCTTGAGAATGCTATTAAAAAACACAATCCTACGGTTATAATAAATTGTATAGCTATTGTTGGTATTAATCCTTGCGAGGAAGATAAAATACAAGCATATAAAGTAAATACATTGATACCGTATGAATTAGCTAAAATTGCAGACACAAACGATATTACATTGGTTCATATAAGCACACATGCAGTATTTGATGGTAACAATGATGATTTTTATACAGAAGATGATATAGCTGAGCCTTTAAATATTTATGGTGCAACTAAATTAGAAGCAGATATTTTGGTGCAAAAACGATGTAAAAAACATTATATAGTTAGAGTACCGACAATGTTTGGAGAGCGAAGAAATAATAGTATAGGGTTTGTAGACAAGATGCTATTATGGATGCAAGAACGAAGCAATATACGCGTAGCGGATGATAAAATAGATACTCCAACATACTCAAAAGATGTGGCAAAAGAAATTATGTATATATTGCAAAATAATAAAAAATATGGGCTCTATCATATAGCTAATTCGGGTAAAGTTAGTTACTTCGATTTTGTAGCTAAGATTAAAGATATAAAAAATTTACAATGTGATTTAATCCGAGCAAAAGATAGTGATTTTAAAGCTTTAGCTCCAAAACCGTTAAAAACCGCACTGTTATCAAAAAAACTTGAACCGTTAAGACATTGGGAAGATGCACTAAAAGAATACTTAAGTGAGAGAATATGAACTTAGAAGAGATATTACTTGAAACGATTAGCAAATCGTTGGTATCTGTAAAAAGCATAGATGATGTTATTTTGGAAATAGAAAACCATGTTAAAAAAGGCGGAGTTTATGCATTTTTTCCTTGTAGCAGATATAGTAGGATGATAATGCAATACTTAAAAGAAAACGACAAAGAGGAATTGTTAAATAGCTTAACTTGCTCTTTTGATATTAGTGATGATGTGGTGTATGAAGAAGGTATAAGAGTCGATAATATATCAAATATAAAAAATTATAAAAATTTA
>WFQD01000054.1 GCA_015487265.1 Sulfurimonas sp.
ACCTATAACCTTTAAGTTCAGCTACCTCACCTGCACGGATTGTATTGATAACATCAAGCACTGCAGACATCTTTTTTGTTTTTTCATTTTCTTGATTAAATGAAATATTATTATTTGGAAAAATTGTAGAGTTGTCCAAAAGTTTACCAAGCAATGAATAGGGTGGTGTTTTAAAAGAATGATTACGATTTTTTTTACCTAGATAAGCATCAATAATCAAATCAAGCACTTTATCATAATCTTTTTCATATTTACGTGTACGAAATGAACCAAGAAATGAATAAAAGGCCATATGAAAGACACTTGCAAGATAAAGCACAACCAAAGGCACAATAACCCATATTGCTACTAAAAGTACTGGTGTCTTGACGCCAAAGAGCTCAAAACTTGTTGCTTCTGGTGTTATATATGCAAATACAAACCATCCTACTAACCCCATCAGTACGAACGCGGCTATTGTATATCTTTTTATGTACATTATCTATCCTTTATTATTTAGATTTTTCAACAATCTCTCTGCAGTCGATGCAGTAAATTGCATGTGGTTTAACCTTGAGACGTTGAAAACCTATCTCATCTTCACACATCTCACAAACACCATACTCACCATTAGCAATTTTACCAAGAGCAACATCAATCTCTCTAAGCTCTTGCTTTTGTTGCTCAATGATAGCGCCCTCAACCATTGAATTATTATTTACTGATGCGTGATCACCCTCATCATTTAATTCCAAAGAGCCCAACTGCTCCAACTCTGCATTAACACCTGAGATGTTTTTATCTATCTGCTCTTTTCTACTCTCTAAAATCTCTTTAAAGTAGTTTAACTCACTCTCTTGCAACGTCTATTCCCTTTGTTTTATTAACTCATTTGTGGTACGGATGATTTGACAAAATAGCAAACCCCCTATAGATTTGCTCATACAAAACTACTTTGGCTATCTTATGAGCCATTGTTAATTTTGAGAGGCTTATAACAGCATCCCCTTTTTTAACAAAACTCTCCTCAAAGCCATAAGCGCCACCAATGAAAAATTTTACCGACATTTTACCATCTAAAAGCTTACTAAATTCAAAACTGTCGATTAATTTTCCATCAGGATGCAAAATAACATTATATCCACCTTGCAAATAAGGCTCTAAAACCTTACTATATGCCTTTTGTGAGGCATTTGATGATATAGTGTGTGATTTTGCTACATCTTTTGGAAAAAGTTCAATCTCTTTCACTTTTGCAAAGCGTGAAATCATCTTTTGCATCTCTTTGTAGAGTGGGTCATAAATAGTTTTCTCTTTTTTTGCGATGGAGATAATGTCTATATTCATACTAACAGTCCACTTCCAATAACATGGTATGTCACATGATTGAACTTATCATCTTTTTGTACACCCCCAATAGCACCTACATAATGTTTGGAAAGTGATGCAATCTTATCGAGATTATCACCCAAGATAGTACTCACATCTTTTTTAGTTTTTGTACCACGAAGTGCACCTAAACCAATATAATTAAGATCCATCTCATTGGCTTGTAGCACTTCTGCTTCATTGTGTGTTGAAATTCCTAAAATCTTATCTTTTCCTATCACGCTACGAACAATCTTGACTGCTTTATCTATATCTGTATCTATTGCGCGTAAATCCTCTTGCCCAAGATGAACACCATCACAAAACTCTACGAGCTCATATTTGTCATTCACAATCAAAAAACCATCATAAAGTCTGCGTATAGCGATAAGTTGTTGTTTAATAAAAGCAATATCTGCTGTTTTGTTGCGGTACTGAATAATTTCAGCATTATTTTGCCTGGAAATAGTTATAAATTCTTCTATTGAAATGCCTTTGGCATCAAGCATCTCTTGATCACAAAGTGCATAGAGTCGCATAATTAGCCGTTAAGGAGTACTAAAAGGTCTGCGAGTGTTTTTTTGAGCTCATTACGATTGACAATCATATCAATTGAGCCTTTTTCAAGTAAAAACTCTGCGCGTTGGAACCCATCAGGAAGTTCTGAGCCGATTGTCTGCTCGATAACGCGCTGCCCGGCAAACCCGATAAGTGCACCAGGTTCAGCGATGATGATATCTCCCAAGGTTGCAAATGAAGCGGACACCCCACCCATAGTAGGATCTGTAAGCACTGAGATATATGGAAGGTTATAGTGTGCAAGTTTTGCAAGTGCTGCAGATGTTTTACTCATTTGAAGGAGTGAGAAAGTAGACTCTTGCATTCTTGCTCCACCTGAAGCTGAGAAGATAATAAGCCCCTCTTTATTCTCAATAGCACGATCAACCGCACGTACAATTTTTTCACCCTCAACAGAACCAAGAGATCCACCCATAAATGAAAAATCAAAAATAACAATCTGAGCAGAAACACCATTCATCTTACAGCTTCCAGAAACCACAGAAGATTTACGTCCTGTTTTTGCAAACCCCTCTTCTATACGTTTTTTATAAGGTTTTTTATCTACAAATTCTAAAGGATCTACAGGTTCTAGTGATGCATCGTGCTCTACAAAAGTACCTTCATCGGCTAAAAGCTCTAAACGCTCTTTGACACCGATGCGGAGATGAAAGCCACATTTCGGACATACATAACTTTGGTTTTCCACCTCTTTGTAGTACATCGTAGAGTGACACGACTTACATTTAATCCAGTGTGATGAAGCTTCCGATTTTACAGGTTGTTTACTCTCAAAAGTTTTATTAAATAGGTCTAGTAGATTCAAGAAAAAGTCCTTACATTATAAAAAGTTTTTAATTGTAGCAAATTTATGGTAATTTTATACTTAACTAACTCACCTTCCGCTTGTTATAACTTTGGTTCAAGTGTTAGATTTTGCACTCTATCAAAATGCTTAATATTATTGCTAATTAAAGTACAATCATTTTCAATGGCTATACTAGCTATCATTAAATCCATATCAGCAATTATATTACCACTCTTTTTTAACCTTGCTTTTTCTTTTGCAAAAATCAAACTTGATGTTTTAGTAAACTCTAACACTTCAAAACTATCTAAAAAAGGTTCAATAACTTTTAAATTTTGATTTATTTTAGTAGAATTATAAGCACCATAAATTAGTTCCGTATAATTTATTCTTGAAATATATAACTCATTTATAGGAATTTTGGAGAGTCTTTCAACAACTTCTTGTTTTCCTTTTAAAAAGTAAATTAATATATCACTATCAATTAAATACTTTTTCATTATAGCTCTAAATCAAACTCTTTTGAATTTTTATCATCTCTGATACTTTGCAATATTTTTTCGGCATCATTGCTTTTTAGTTTGCCTGCAAACTGCAATAATTGATTATGCTTTAAGTTATTTTGTTTTGAAAAAAACCTTATAGCTTTTTCAATTACTTCAGTTTTTGTTGTATGAAGTTCTCCTGCTAATTTATTAAGTGTAACAATAACACTTTCTTCTAATCGTAAATTTACTGCACGTTTCATAGT
>WFQD01000055.1 GCA_015487265.1 Sulfurimonas sp.
AGAATGCACCATACTCATCCATTTTCACAAGAAAACGCACTTCCCCCTTTTTCACTCCTTTTTCAAAAATTTCATAAGAAAAGACATCATCTAAAATATAAATAAAGCGAGAACTGACACTTTTGTCTAAAACAGCCGCCTGCACCCTCGCTTCTAATTGCGGTAAAGCATTAAAAAGTAGTTGTTCTTGTTGAAAATATTCACTAAAACAAAAGCGTTGTGTAAAACCACCCAAAACCCCTAACTCTTGCACTTGAATATGGATATGTGGTTCAGGAGAATACCCACTGTTGCCACATTTTGCAATGATGGTGTTACTTTGAATGTATGCCCCCACTTCCACACTCACAGAGTACTGCATGAGGTGACTAATTTCCACAAAAAAGCCTGTATCACTTTTGATGATGATGTAGTTTCCCCAGTTATTAATTGTATCGACCTCTCCTATAATATTATCTACTAAGTCATGTCGCATTGCTACAACATAACCACTCACAGGAGAGAGTATAGACTCACCAAAAGCATAATAATCTTGAAGCTGTAACCCTTGATTTGTATAACTTTTCTCACCCTTTTTTTTCACAAAATCGTAGGCATATTTGTACTTCCCCTTATGTGTCCACTCTCCATCAAAAGCTTGATAGACACTCCATTCTCCCGCAAAAGGCAAGGCGATTTTTGCACGAAGTTCTCCAAAACGAAAGATTTTACTCAAGTAGTTTGAGAGTGACTCCTCAGGTGTTGATTTTATCTCAACATTAAACTCTTTATAGTAAATCAAAGAGAGCATAAAAATGAACACGATAACCGTAATGTTAAAAGGCAGAGTAAAAACAGGAATCGCATAGTAGTTAAAGAGTATGCCAATGGCATCTGTTAAAACAACGCTCATCGCCACACCCATCAAAGCTAAGATAAAATTTTTAAGGGTTGGAAGCAAAAAGACACCACACAAAGCAATCGCCACCAAAATGTAGTTAAAAGCATAGCCATCATGGAGTGCTTGGGTGAAAGAGCCGAGTAAAAAACTATGAATCCCCACCCCTGCATAAAACCCCACTAATGCCATAATTGCAGTGATGCGAGAGAAGTAAAGCACAAGTGCAAACATCGCGATACCTGCAATGTTTGAGGGTAAGAAAAAGATAGTGCCAAATGATTTGAAAAACGCAGCAATCACAAGGGGTAAATGGATGTCATATCGTGCACTGTTGTTCACAAGGGTTGAGAGCAACCCTGAGTACTTGAGTGAGGCAAGATAGACAAACATTGTCACGATGGAAAAAGGCAAAGAGAGTATGGGGATTTTGTAAACACTAAAAAGGCGGTTAAGCATAAAAGAGAGCATAAAAGTAAAAGAAGAGACTATGGCAATAAGGGCGATACTCATGAGTGAAGGAGAGAAAATATACCCTATCCCCATCCCCACAAGCAAAGAGTTGTAAATGTAAAAACCCTGTGCTAAGTAAGCCTCTTTAAACTCCAGATACTCAGCAAAGAAAATAGCAAATACAACGGCAACAAGCCCACTAACGGCAACCGATGGATTTATAAAAGTAATGACTAAAAGTGCAAGCCCTGCATATTTATTATTTAAAAACAGGAGCGAACTGTAGGGTTTTAATGCACTATAGAGAAGACTTTTATAATTTTCCATACTTTTTTATACCTCTTTGTAATTGACTGTTGCTAAATCATCCACATCTTTAATCACGTGTGCTTTGCCTTCTGTGTCTATCATGACAACAGCAGGCTTGTAGCGTATAAACTGCATCGACTGGGTATAGTTATATGCACCAACAGGAGAGATAGTAAGCACACTCCCTCTATCAAGAGAAGGCAACATCAAATGCTCTTCAATGACATCAATATTCATACAAAGTGGACCATTGAGCATAGAGGGCTCGTTCTCTCCCTCATAATGTTTATCAAGTTCAACATTAAAGTTATACCATGTTGAAGTATAAAGGAGGTTTACACCAGCGTCTAAGATATAGCCTTTTTTCCCATCAGGAAATCTTTTATAGCCATGCACAGAAGTAAGTAAATACCCTGCTTCATCTATCATCGCTCGCCCTGTTTCAAGGTAGAGTTTTGGGAGTTTTTCACTTCTATTGTTCATGTAAATAGCCTCGGTAATCGCTTGTGCATAATCATCGGCAGTTGGGACGATAACATCGGCTGATTGGTACACCCCTTTGAGGTTAGACTTACTTGCAAATCCACCACCCAAATCTATGTACTCAATTTCCGCATTAAAATCATTTTCTACTTGTGCTTTGAGTTGCATAATTTTTGTAGTAGCCAACTTGTAAGCATTGGCATCAAGCATAAAAGTCCCGATGTGTGAGTGGATACCATTTAAGTACATTTTCCCGCCATCATACATGCGTTTAATCGCCTCATATGCATCTCCACTCTCATAGTTAAACCCAAAACGCGACCATTGCGGGTAGGTTCCTGTATCCATATTTATACGAATAGCAACAGGGATTTTCATGTTTAACTCATCTGCAATTTTTTCTAAATCATTGAGTTCAAAAAGGTTATCGACATGAATTTTCGCACCCTCTTGCACCGCAATTTTTAAATCTTCATAAGGTTTATACGGACCATTAAAAATGATGTCTTTGCCCTCGATGCCCAAAGCTCTTGCTTTTTGGTACTCAAACTCACTCACGACTTCTGCAATCGAGCCAAGATTATGGAACACTTTACAAATCTCGTTGAGGTAGTTTGTTTTATAACTCCACCCAAAAGTAACATCAGGATAGCGTGCACTAAACGCAGAGTAAAGAGTGTTGTACTTCTCTTCTATCTGTCTTTGTGAGAAAACAAAAATTGGGCTTCCGTATTTTTGGGTAAGTTCATTAACACTCACACCGTCTATTTCTGTACGGATATTTTGTGTTTTCATAGGACTTCCATATTTTGAAGCCATTGCAAATTCTATTTTATTGATTGTCGGTTTTTCGTATTTTACTTCACTCATTTTATAATTCCTTTTTTGATAATAGTTGCATATAGTCTGTAAAATCAGTCACAAGCTCTTGTGTGTATCTGACATACATTTTGTTTTGTGGATACTCTAAAATTGGCTCATTGTCCACACCTTCCATAATGTCCACAACCATCTGCGGTAGATTGACACCAATCTCTGTTGCAAAATGTACCCATGCTGGAAAACGCGGGTTAATCTCTATCATAAAGACTTGATTCATGTTTACAATACATTCCAACTCAAAAGGACCCTTCCACTTTGTCAATGCCACAAAATCTTTTGCCATCTGCATCATTTTGTCATTTTGAATGGTTACACCCGTCCAAATCTTTCCAATCTCAGTTGTGGTTAGTTTTTTGATAGCCACAGCCCCTTTAAGTTCGCCTTTTCCATCGCCAACACCCACGAGGTTGAGTTCTTCACCCGTGACAACTTCTTGCACAAGTACAGGAAAACCCCACTCATTTGAAATTTTGTAAAAATTATCTATCGCACTCTCAAGGTTATAAGACATATAGGCTTTGTAGTAGTTCCCTTTCACCATAAGCGGAAAGTTAGATGTTTTTGTGCATTCGACAAGCTCAGAAACACTGCTCACTTCATACGTTTTTGGGTAAGTAATATTGAGTTTTTGAGAGAGTCCATCAAGTTTGTTTTTGTTACGCAGTTCAAAGTTCTCTAAAGAGGGTAAACAAAGTTTTATACCCATGGCCTCTATATCTTCTTGATACTTTATATAAAGAGGCAATTCTGCATCCAAACAAGGAATGATAGCATCTAAACCCTCTTCTTCTTGAATATACTCTAAACGACTTTTGAGTTCAGCAAAACCCAAAGAAGGAAAAGGCATCAAGTATGTTTTTCCTGCCATTTGCATATAATTGCCTGGTTCATTCGCATCATACGAGAAACCTACTATCTCATTTTTCGCTTGAATTCCTTTAATAACAGGAATGCCTGGTGCAGGATTGTCTGTGTTGTTGAGTCCGCTAACGGCTACTTTCATGAAAGGAGTCCGTAGATTTTTAATTTTGATAAAAAGTCACTTACATCAATGAAAAGTTCACTTTTAGAAACTTCATATTTTACAGCTAATGCTTCGATGATTTCATCTTTTGTTTTGTGTTGCTTGAGAGATGTAACTATCTCATTACCAAGATTATTGAGCTGGTAACTATTCCCCATCATCGGGTAAAACAGAATGTTATTCTCATCTAAAACTAATTGGTCTATTGTATTCATTGCATGTCCTTTTTCAATAAGTGATGAAAGTTTATACTAGAGTTGTTAGTAAATTGTTAATGATTCTGTTTTCTAAAAAGCCAAGACCCTCTCAATGAACCAATATGCCGAAAGTGTGCCTATGCCATAAGCGAAAATTTTGCGTGTTTGTGCTTGGTAATCGCTCATTTTTCGTCTCAAAAGCAGTAAAAAGAGTAGAATTACCCCAATAAAAAGCAGTTGTCCGAGTTCTATGCCGACATTAAAAGAGACAAGGGCGAGCAGGAGGTCATCTTTTGGCAAGCCTAGCGAACGCAGTACTGTTGAAAAGCCAAGCCCATGTAAAAGTCCAAAGGTAAATGCAGTCACCCCCAAATGTTTTTTGGTAAAGGTATCTCGTTTTATCATAATTTCTCGAGCCAAAAATAAAATACTCAAGGCTATCATAGACTCTATATAAGGCACACCAATTTTTACAATGCCTAAAACACCAAAGACCAATGTAATAGAGTGTGAAAGAGTAAACGCAGAAATGGCAAAAAGCAGTCGCTTTACATTAAGTGCTAAAAGTAACAGACAAAACACAAAAGAGAGGTGATCATACCCACTTAAAATATGCTCAATCCCTAACCCAATATACTCTTTAACTAAACTCCAAGTACTACTATGTTTGTTTCCTATAAAAAAAACAGGGGAACTCGCTCGTAGGAGTGATTGCGTTTTCTGCTCGCCATGCTTATAACTCATAAGCACCCCTCTATCGTTTCGTAACAAGCCCTCTATCCAAATGCGCGATGTAGCGATACCCGCATCTGTACACCACATCGTAAATTTTTTTGTAATAAAGCCATCACCAATAGAGACTGGAAAATCTTCAATACGGACACATTTTGCAGGGTAGTTAATAGTAATATCTTTTGATTTTAAATCAGAGAGTGGTTTTTTATAAATCACATGCACTTTATGGGTCTTATCTTCTTGTATATTGATATAAGAAAGCCCTGTTTGATGGGCAAAAGCTAGCAAGGGCAACAAAAAGAAAAAAAGAAAACTCACCATGTACACTACTCAACCCATAAGCTGTACTGAGCATCTATCTTCTCATAAGCTTGTTTTTTGAGCTTCTCATTCTCTTGTTGAATATAATCCGCATACACCCGACTCTCCACACTCTCAAAATCATAGGCTTGTGTCACTTTTTTATCATTTATGTAAACAATGCGTACACCATCTTTTGCATGGATTGCTTTATGCCACATCCCTTTTCGGAGTGTAAACAATTTTTTCGCAAAATACTTCCCATACTTCTCTGCTACTGCTTCATAACTTGCATTTTCTTCATGATATGGGAGTTTTGAAGGCTCACTCAAAGCTTTTGCAAGACTACTCTGTACCGCGACATCTGAGAGTAAATGCATCGTTTGTGCAATGCGTTTGTCTTTTTCATTACGAAAATAGATACTTGAGAAGGAGATGCTTTGTACATGAGAATACTCCTCAATATGTTGCTGATAATATTTTCGCAACTCCTCTTGGCTTGGTTCATGAAACTTACTGCGCTCCTGCATCAAAAACTGCATTTTTTTCAGCAGTCTCTCTCTGACAAGGGCATCATTTTTTGCAAGTTGCAAGGAGAATGCCTTATCGAGTAAAACAGCATCATAATACTTTTGTGCAATAAGCACATCAAGCACTGCTTTGCTTGCTTTTTTGGCATACTTTTTTTCATAGGCATTTTGAAGTTCTTGTTTTTCATATGCTGAAATGTGGATAACTTTTTTCGCATTTTCTTGCTTGGCACTCACAAAGGAGAAGTATCCGTAGACTATGCCACCCAAAAGAAGAAAATGTAAGAGTGGTTCTTTGAGCAAATCTTTTGTAATTTTTATCATATCTAAGTATAATGCTTCTAGTATAAATATTACATTAAGGATTCTTTTATGGTTTTAGTCACTGGAGGAGCTGGGTACATTGGCTCACATACATGTATCTCTTTGCATGAGGCAGGTTTTGATTTTGTTGTTTTTGACAATCTTTGTAACTCTTCTAAAGAGAGTCTCTCTCGTGTTGAAAAGCTCATCGGGAAAAGTATTCCTTTTATTGAGGGAGATATTCGCAGTAAAGCAGACTTACAAAAAGCCTTTGACACTTACAATATTGACTCCGTCATTCATTTTGCAGGTTTAAAAGCCGTTGGTGAATCGGTAGAGAAACCTTTAGAGTATTTTGACAACAATGTAAGTGGTACAGTAACACTCTGCCAAGTCATGCAAGCTAACAATTGTAAAAAAATTGTCTTTAGCTCCTCTGCAACTGTCTATGGTGACCCACATACTGTGCCAATCAAAGAAGATTTCCCTTTAAGTGCGACGAATCCTTATGGACGAAGTAAACTTTTCATAGAAGAAATTTTACGCGATTTGTATGTTGCAGACAACAGCTTTCAAATTGTCCTCTTGCGTTATTTCAACCCTGTTGGAGCGCATAAATCAGGTACTATTGGTGAAGATCCAAATGACATTCCAAACAATCTTATGCCATTTATTTCCCAAACTGCCGTAGGCAAACGCGAAAAACTCAATGTTTTTGGAGGTGATTATGACACACCAGATGGCACCGGAGTGCGAGACTATATTCATGTTGTCGATTTGGCTTATGGGCATGTCAAAGCATTACAAAAAATCGACTCACTCACAGAGGTACTCACAGTCAATCTCGGCACAGGAAACGGCTACTCTGTTTTAGATATGGTCAAAGCCTTTGAAAAAGCTTCACAACAAAAAGTACCGTATGAAATTGTCCAGAGACGCCCAGGAGACATCGCCACATGTTTTGCAGACCCAAGTTATGCTTATGAGCAATTAGGCTGGAAGGCAACCCGTGGAGTAGATGAAATGTGCGAAGACAGCTGGAGATGGCAATCACAAAACCCCGATGGGTATGCAAGTAAGCTCTAAAGAAGCTTCTTTTGTTTTTTTATATTTAACCCGCACTCTTGAGTGAGACAAATGTTTCACTCGGGTTTTTGGTTGTGTTGTAAGCATACACCCTTTTGGTATATACAAC
>WFQD01000056.1 GCA_015487265.1 Sulfurimonas sp.
CATAAATTTCAATCTCCTTTTTTCTTGCTCTTCGTGCAGAGATTATTCTAATCTTCTCTTTTTCACGAATAGTTGTTACAACAGTATAAAACTTGCTATTAATTTTTCCGATATTGATAAATCTTTCTTCATCTTCGTAAGGTGTTAAGATTTCAACCATTCTATCATCATTCCAAAGAAGTTTTGCTTCTTCAAAATCAATACCATGCTTTTGCTTATTAGATAAGCTTTTATTACTGTCATATTCATACTTCATATAAGAAGTATATCATTTTTATATTAATAGCTTAGAAATATCTTTAATTCAATTGAGGTATTAGAGATTTATAATACTTTTTGCAGCAAGGTAGCCACTTGCCCATGCAAAGGCAAAGTTGTAGCCTCCACGTTTGCCGACAATATCGAGAGCTTCTCCACAAAAGTATAAATTTTTACATTGATGAGACATCATTGTTTTTTCATCTATTTCTTCGGTGTTGATGCCTCCACCACTCACTTCTGCAAAACGAAAACCATGGGTGTCACTCACTTCAAACTTCCAATGTAAAATAAGATTGGCGATTTTTTTTGCGAGTTTTGTATGGATTTGTGAGTCGTGTAGTGTTGGTGAGAGGGCTAATTCACTCAAAATTCCTTGTGCAATTTTGTGTGGTAAAAGTCCTAGTAAAATGTCTAAAATGGTAGGCTTTGTCGGTGAAGTGGCTATTTTTAAAATATGGTTTGCAAGTTTTTGTGGGGTGAATTCGGGGAGTAAATTAAGAGAAATATCTACCGCTGAGTATTCTAAAAGTGCTTTGCTTGCATGCTGTGAAAGATCTAAAATGGCAAAACCAGATACCCCATAGTTGGTAAAAAGAACATCACCACTCTGTATGCATTCTGTTTGTCCATTCACAAGTAAACGCACCTCTGCAGAGATTTTTGCTCCACTCATAGCATGGGCAATTTTACTCGGCAGTTCGAGTTGCACAAGACTTGGATAAGCGGGTACAATAGTATGCCCATACATTTTCGCAAATATTTCTGCATCATTGTTTCCACCGAGGTGTTGGGCAGCTCGTGAACCTGTTGCCACAACAACACTATGGTGGGAGTCAAAGAGGGCTTGTATATTTGTGATTTTTTCTCCGAGGTGAAAGGTCACACCTAAGGTTTTTGCAGTGTTTTGTAAAAGTGTCGCTACACTTTTGGCCTCATTACTCAGTGGATAGGCTCGTCCATCTTCTAAGGTATTGAGCATAAGACCAAGAGAAGCCATGAATTTTTCAAAAGCTTCAAAACCAAATGTTTTCAAAGCATAGGCAACAAACGCAGGATTCTCTCCAAAATAATCATTAACAGTGAGATGAGTATTTGAGATGTTACAGCGACCATTTCCAGAGACTAAGATTTTTTTTGCAGGTTTTGTATTTTGTTCATATATATCGACTCTTAGACCTGCTTTGGCACAGACTATAGCACATAAAAGTCCTGAAGCTCCAGCCCCGACAATAGCGACTTTTTTTTGCATTAGAGTGTGACTACCTTTGCACCAAATCCACCGAGGTGTTGGGGTGCATCTTCATATTTTTTGACTCGTGGGTGGGCTTTTAAAAAGTTTTTCACAGCATAGGAGAGTTTGCCTGTTCCAATGCCATGATAGACAATCACTTCATCCCAGCCATTGATGAGGGCATCATTTAAGAACTTATCTAAAACTTCGCAGGCTTCATCGGCATGCAGTCCATGCAGGTCACATTTTAAGCCTGCTCTTTTTTCTACATTGAGTTTCACGTTTGTTTGTGGTTTTGGAGCTTTTTGTTGTGTATGGCGAAGATGTTTTGTCTTGACTCTTACTTTCATGCCATCCATTTCTATCATCGCCTCTTTTTCACCTTTCATTGAGACAATAATGCCTCTGTTTGAATGGTATTTTACACTCTCTCCTACTTGGAATTTTATCTCTTCTTGGAGGATTTTTTCTTCTTGAGGCGGGAGTTTTTTGTTTGCCTTATTCATCGCTCTATGGATGGCTTTTGTATCGCCTGCTTTGGCTGCATTTTTTGCCTCAGAGATGGCAACATCATAGCTGCGTTTGAGGGCGAATTTCTGCTCTTCAAGCTCTTTTTGGTTGGCTTCTTGGAGTGCTTTGAGTTGGAGTTCTTTTTTGTGCAGTTTTTCCAACTCTTCATCGACTTTTTTATGCTTTTGTTTGAGTTCGCGTTCAAGTTGAGAACCGCGTTCTATGAGTAAAGAGAGTTTTTCTGAGTTGTCTCCATAGACCCTTTTTGCAGCATTCACAAGGGCATTGTTGATGCCATAACGACTTGCAGTTTCAAATGCATAACTCTTCCCGATAATCCCTTGCATAAACTCGTAAGTCGGCTTTCTTTGCTCTTCATCATAAATCGCTGCCATCAGGCTCACATCATCACGGTCAGCCATTAACGCAGCGAGGCGTTTGTGGTGTGTGGTCACGACTACTTTTTGATTGCGTTTGATGAGGTCATCTAAAATGACTTTAAAAAGGGCAGCGGCTTCATCAGAGTCCGTTCCTAGTTCTATCTCATCTACTCCAACAAGGGCATTTCTTTCTTGAAATATTTTAGAAAATTCTTGCATACGCCCCGCAAAGGTAGAGATGTCATTTTTGACATTTTGTGGGTCATCGATGATAGCTAGGACAGATTTGAAACTTCCTACATGCGATTTGTTTTCATTGAGTTGCATGGGGATGATGTATTTTGCCATAAATGCAGCGGCTAAGATACTTTTTAAAAGCATCGTTTTTCCCCCTGCATTGACCCCTGTAATCATTAAAATATTTTTTGAAAAATCCACTGTAATAGGTTTAGGATTGTGCAGGGCAGGGTGTTTAAAGTCTTGTAAAATGACTTTAGAATCTTTTTTACTTTTGATGAGTTGTAAGTTTTTACTTTTGGCAAAAAGAACACGGGCTTGGTAGTTGTCAAACTTTGTAAACTCTTTGTCTATAAAGTTAATGAAGGCTTGTAACTCTGATAATGTCGCTGAGAACTCTTTTGAGTACTGGTAAAAGATGGCTGTACGCTCTTGTTCTATGTAGCGGATTTTCTCTTTTGTTTTTAAAATAGTGTCAGGGGCAACATAAAAGAAACCGCCTGTACTTCTTCCAATTACTGCCCCTTTTAGGACATGGTTAAAGCCACCACGAACAAGTAAACACTCTTCATTGTTGATAAAATGGACTTGTGTATCTACGAGATAGCCTGCAAGTTTTGCACTTGACATCATCCGTTTTAATGCACCGTTCATATCATTTTTATGGGTCTGGATTCGCGCACTTAAACCAAAAAGGGTTTCGTCGAGATTTTCTTCAAACTTTCCATCATTTGTAAAGTACTTTTCTACTTCGGTAAATTTTTCAGGTGTTTGGATTTTTTGCATCCATTCGCCTATGAGTCCATCAAGTTGGCGATGTTTAAAGTAGCGAAAGTATCGCACCACTTTAACAATCTCAAAGATTTGCTCAAAGTTTAAAACACCATGCTTTTTAAGATGATTTTTTATAGTAAAAAAATCACTTACTTTAGGTGGGGATTTAAACTCTAGTGCATCGAGTGCTTTAATGTACTTAAAATGGAGCTCTTGGTCACCTTCTATATATAAAGAGTGCTCACGAGCAAAAAAACTTTTAAATTGTTCGATGTGCTCGGTTAAATCTAACTGTGTGAGAAGATGGTTGATTTTAGATGATGCAGGGCTTTTCATTTACTCACAATCAGAAGCACTTATCATCTCTTGTGCATGTGCTGTTCCCTCAAGACCTATAAAGGTGTAGGTGCCTGTGCTGAGGGAGTATGTAGTGTTGTTTACCTCTTTGCCTGCACAATGGAGTGTTTTTCCTTGATTATATTTGAGTGTTACATCAAGAATTTTTTGACTCTCTTGTTTGGTGTATTCATTGTACATAATAGCAATAGACAAAATAGAGAGAATTACAATTGCAATGCTGATTTGTTGGTAAAAATCAAACTCCGTAAAATAGCGCATCGCCAAGAAAAAAACAATAACAATGAGTATGCCAAGTATGTAAGTCACTATGCAATTCCTCGCATCTGATAGGTAATATCTCCAGCTCCAAAACCGATGATAAGTCCTTTATTTAAAACCTCTAAATCTTTGTCGTCTTTAATAACAGTAATGGTGTTGTTGGCTCTTTTGATTTTATCTGCCATAGTGAGATTATACTGTTTAAAATTTTCTTCAAAGTCTATCTCTCGTTTGACTTCACTTGCTGCCCACACAGGAAGAATAATCAGCTCATCCGCCCCATCAAAACAGTTGATAAACGCATCAAGGTTATCGATAGTTCGGGAATATTTATGTGGTTGCCAAATCGCTGTGATTTTGTCAAAACCTTTGAGTGAAGCATACTCTTTGACAGACTCAAAAGTGGCTTTAATCTCTGTTGGATGGTGCCCATAATCGTCAATAATCACACGATCATCTTCAAAACCAACAATATCAAAACGCTTTTTAATGCCTTTAAAGTTCAAAAGTTTTGTACGAATTGTTTCCATATCCATAGACTCGTGTGCTGCTAAAATGGCTAAAGCTGCATCGAGTGCAATATGTTTTCCAAAACCCCAAACTGCAAACTCACCAAACTCTTTGAGTGTAAAAGTCGTGTGGGGTTCATTGTTTATAAGGGTGTAACTAATGTTGGAAATATCTCTGCTTGGGTAGAGCCAATGTGCCTCGACACTCTCAACAAGTGTGGCTAAAAAGGGGTCTTCCGCGTTTAAAACACGACAGGGTGCTGCGTTTATAAAAGTTTTGTAAGAGTCATAAAAAAGTTCATAATTATAATCATAATACTCCATATGCTCAGGTTCTGCGTTTATAACAATAGCACAATGAGGGTTTGAGTTTATAAAGCTTCCATCACTCTCATCTGCTTCAAAAAGCATAACATCTGTTGAAGCATCATAGCGAACATTGGAAGCAAATGCTTTTGATTCGGCACCGATGATAGCCGAACCATCCATAATAGCACTGAGTATGGCAGTTGTAGTACTTTTGCCATGTGCCCCAGCGACTGAATAGACTTTTTTATCATCAAGAATTTTCAGCAGGGCTTCTCTGCGAGCAAGTACTTCAATGCCCTTTGCTTTAGCCGCAATAACTTCTGGATTATTTGGACTGATAATTGCAGAATGTACTACTAAATCTTGGTCTGTAATCGCCTCGGCTGTATGCGGCACAGTGACCTCTATCCCTAAGGAGCGGAGTTTTTGTGTAATGAGTGTATCTTTTATGTCTGAACCTGATACTTCATGACCATTAAAACGCATATATTGTGCGAGCCCTGAGATACCAATCCCCCCAATACCAATAAAGTGTATTCTCATTTCTACTCCTCTTCCTTGGCAGTATCAAGCAATTTTTGTGCCTCTTTTGTAAATTTACTAATATAAAAAGTCCCTGCGTTTTGTGTGGCTTCAATATTGGCGATTTTATCTAAAAAACTCTCAAAATCAAGATTTTCTGCAGCTGCTATCCAGTGAAATTTGAGTGCTGATGTAAAAGTCTCATCATTGGTAATACCACTCAGTACTTCAAAAAGTGCTGCTGCATCTTTGGCATCTCCCGCAGAGTAATGCTCAATAGCATACTCATACAAGGCTCGAGTGGTTGCAAAGTCTTGCACATCACTCATGTCCATTTTACGGTGTGATTCAAGAATATCTGTAAGCTTTTCGAGGGCTAAGTCTAAAATATTGGCATAAAAACCATGAAGTGTCTCATCATCAAACACTTCATGTGCCTCTTTTTCTAAAACATATAAAGCCGCAACATCACCTGTTTGCTGTGCTTTTAAAACTTCTGCTTTTAAATCTTCACCACTTCTAGCCATTGAGACACTCCTTAATTCTTGTGAGGGCACTTCTTGTTTTTTCTTCATCTTCTACTAACGCAATGCGCACAAAACCAATGCCTGGATTTTCGCCTTTGGCATTTTCTCTGGCCAAAAACTCGCCTGGAAGTACTTTGACATTGTACTCTTTGTAGAGTTTTTTTGTAAACGCAAGGGCATCTTCTACTGCTATCCAAAGGTAAAAAGTAGCCTCTGGAATAGCTGTGCCTAAAATTTCTTGTGCTATTTCAAAGTTTCTTTTGTACACTTCGCGAGAATGCGCGACATGTGTCTCTTCACTCCAAGCTTCCGCTGCCGCACTTTGTAGTGGCAGAGGACTTGCACAGCCTACATAGGTACGGTACTTCATATATTCTTTGAGTATTTTTGCATCGCCTGCGATAAATCCAGAACGTAGTCCTGGTGCAGAGGAGCGTTTAGAAATGGAGTTAATGATAAGTACATTGGTAAAATCATTGTTACCAACATATGTAGCTGCTTCTAAAAGTGAAGGAGGTGGAGTGTTTGTGTAGATTTCACTATAACACTCGTCATTTAAAAGGACAAAGTTATGTTTAAGTGCGAGTGTGACCCATTTTCCAAGTTCTTCAAGTGAAAGTGTAGCCGTTGTGGGGTTGTTTGGAAAGTTTAGAATGACTAAGTCACATTTTTTAAGCTCTTTTTCACTGATAATAGGCTGAAAGTTGTTAGAAGCATCGAGGTTAAGATGTATAACCTGAGAGCGAGTTGCAAGTGCTGCACCTTCATAAATCTGATAAAAAGGGTTTGTATATGCCATCACAGGGTTTCTTTTATCAAAAAGTAAAAACTGAGGAAAGTTAAAAAGTACTTCTCGCGTTCCAAAAGTAGGGATGATTTGGGCATCATCAAGTTGTGTGTGAAAGCGTCTTTTAACAAAGTTTCGCATTGCTTGACGAAGATTTTGCTCACCGCCAGTTTTTGGGTACTTTTTGAGCAAGTCAGTATGTTTTGCTAAAGCACTCTGTATAAAAGTAGGTGTTTCAAACTGCGGTTCTCCTATGGTTAAGACAGAAGGAGCAAAGTCAGAGTTAGGTATAATATTTTCAAGTAATTTGTTTAGTTTTTCAAATGGATATGGTTCAAAATTCATATGATATTATAGCTAAAAAATACTTGTGTTATGCAGATTTATGCTAAAAAGAAAGTTGAAACTTCCTCTAAAAATTGCTGTTTATGTTTTATGACAGAACCTCGAAGTGCTATACGGTTTAAAAAAGCACGGCGATAATCTGAAAGGGTTTTGTTGTTTGCATCATAAATATTATGTCTGTAAGTGCTATCGTTTGTAAGAATCATCATACGGCTATCATCATCTATGAGGTTGATGAGGCTTGCATATTTGTAAACAATCTCTTGTTTGTTCATTTTTCTAAATTTACATTCTATCATATGAAGATGATTCTCTTGCATCAATAAAATATCAAATTCATTTTCTACACCAATAGAGTTTGTGATAGGTTGTCTGATTTTGACTCCAATCTCTATATCATCAAAGCCCATATCTTTGATGAGAAGATAAACATAGTATTCAAAAAGCCCACCTGTAATTTTGGCTGCATCTTTTACTCTATCAAATCCCATATTTTTTATAAGTTGCAAGGCTCGTGGGTACTTATCTTTATGTATATGGGTTTGGTGGGTAATATCTTTTTTTAAAAATTCTAGTTCATCTGCATAAGTATTGAAAAGTTCTAGAATTTGTAAGCGGTATTTTTGAGCAAAACTTTTATCATTCTTTTGGATAATTTCTAAACCTTTGAGTAAAAAATGATCTTCGATTGATAAAGAGTTTTTCACTTTGTATGTTTTTAGACTCTCTTGAGTTGTAATATTGTAGCTGTTCTCATACTGATGTGGCTACACTAATTCATACTTAGAATATTTAGTCATTCTAAGATAAAATATCAGTATGAGTAAGGATAAAATCAAGATGAGAAATAGTAAATACACGAGAGAGTTTAGAGATTCCAGCATTCAGTTGGTGATGAATTCAGATGAG
>WFQD01000057.1 GCA_015487265.1 Sulfurimonas sp.
TAAAGTGTTTTTTCATTAACATCCAAATCTTTAGCAATTTTTGCAGTTGACTCATCTGAATTCATCACCAACTGAATGCTGGAATCTCTAAACTCTCTCGTGTATTTACTATTTCTCATCTTGATTTTATCCTTACTCATACTGATATTTCATCTTAGAATGACTAAATATTCTAAGTATGAATTAGTGTAGCCACATCAGTAAAGAGTGTGAGGAAGATATCCCTCTAGCACGCTTAGAACTTATCCCAGAATCTCAATACTGTGTGGCATGTATGCATGAGCTAGGAATATAAAAAGTGCTTAAGAAAAAACTAGAGCTCTTCTTTCTCACTATAATTGTACTCTTTAGTGGTGTTCTTGCTATCAACTATTACAACTCCTACAGTTTTAAACACAATCCCCTACCCCAAAGCTACCAGACACAAATCAATCTCAAAGAGCAAAAGATACTTGATAATATGCAAAAACATTTTGGGATACGAAAGAAGTTTCCTCTTATTATCACAGATAAAATACCAGGCAGACTCTATGGACTCACCTCTTATATAAATAATCACATTACCATCTATCTCAATCAAAAAGTGATGCAAGAGAGTTTTTCCTGTATTCTCTCAGATTTTATAGCTCATGAATATGCACATGCCCTCCTCTTTTATTTACATGCTTACAGTGCAAAAAATGATTGTCACTCTAAAAAGTGGCAAAATACATGTCAACTCTTAGCTGGAAAAGATTGCAAACAATATATGAACCAAAAAGAGATTATTCTCTCTAAAATACCTTTTAGGATACAATAAAAGTATGATAGAAAATTTACCTACAATATTTATGCCATTAAGACCAAAAAACAGTGTAAATAGTATAAATTCCATAATCAAACTACCAAACAACTCTAAATCTATCAAGAAAAGGAATACAGATGACATTCACATCAAAAATTCTCTATCTTGCTACATGATGTATAGATGAGATATATAACGACTATGAGGAGCTCCAAGGTATTGTTCTTATGCCAAGAAAGTACCCTCCTCTTGATTGAGCACTTCGACTTGCATATTTATTACTCTTCTCGACTATTAAATGACTTCATTTTTTACATCAGTGTCTTCTCAATAATATATCTATCTCTGTACAATACCTCTCAATACCAACAAATCAGTGATTATCACCCTACTCTACTATTTTTTGTGCCCTCTGATTCTAAAAGATGTTGTAGTATTAAATGAGTTCGTTTTTTGTGAGTGTACTAAAATCATTATCAATAATATTTTAGAGAGTATCTCTATAAGCGAAGTATTTTAACACCCTGCTCCACTTCTTAAAGATTAGAAATGAGGATTTTCTCCCCATTTTCTTTTAGAGAAGATTTTGAGTAAATAACTTAATAGTGTTTTTAAAAACATAGTTCCTTTCTCCTTTACTTATTCTTTATTTTAATAATTTTAAAAGTCATTTGGAATGCCAAATGAGAAATCATCCTCTTTGTAAGTTATCTCTTCATGCTTTATTTTAACGGGGAATAGCTCTCTTTCCACGCTATAGCTCTCTAAGATATTACCTATTCCATAATTATCTTTAGTGAGTTTAATAACTCGCTTATTGGACTCTTTAACATTACCCTCTTTATCTCTTACTTTGTCTATTTCATAAACAGTTCTTACTGCATCAACAAATGCACTAGCACCTCTACTCTGTGTAGTGTTCTTTGTACTATGGTGAATAAATATAATTGTTTTATTCTCTTTATTTGCCCAATCGGTAAAGAGCTGCATAAATCTTCTTGCACTTGAGTTGTTATTCTCATCTGTACCATAGAATGCTATTAATGGATCCAGGATTATTAAATCATACTCTTGAAGTTTCGCTTTAAAATGAGAGAAGAGGGGAGAGACCTCTACTTTTCTCTGATCATCATAGAGAAATTGAATAGTAGGAGAATCACTAATATCTATTTTACTCTTTATAGATTCATCTGTAAGTTTTACAACCTTCTCATAGATTTTATTGAATCTATTTTTACTGATCTCTTTTGGGTCTTCACTAAGCCATAAAAAAGCTTTTTTAATCTTTTGTTCCTGTATGGCTCTAATTGCAAGTTGTAAAACGAACCATGATTTTCCGGTTCCTCCCGGTGCCGTTACAAGAGATACTGTTCTTACAGGAATAGGCAGCCAGCCTTTACAGATAAA
>WFQD01000058.1 GCA_015487265.1 Sulfurimonas sp.
CCGTTTGTATCAAAACGGATATCGCAGCTTTTGAAAGCTCGGACAAAAAAGTATTTTTGTTTTCCATTGCGGAGTTTTAAAAATTTCCAATGTTCTAACAAAAAATACCCTTCTTTGAAAATTGCAACTTTTCCTCTTAACTCCTTATAAACATCTATAAAATATGAAAACAAGAAGTTTGCGTCTGTGTAACATACTGATAAATTATATGTATTTTTGTCTATCAGTATGGCATCTCGTATGTTTACCCATTGAGTTCCACCTCTTGGACCTGTTTTGGGTATCTTTACTGTAGGGAGATCAGTCAAAAAATCTTTCCAACTTACATAACCGTATCTTCCCTCTCCGTAATTTATGTATGGGGTTGCAGAACCATTTAATAATGGCAAATCTATTCCCCATATTTTTCTATTTTTTAATTTGCTCATTTTTAGCTCCTTTTAAAACGGAATGTCATCTTCATTCTTGTCCGTTTTAGTAATAGAACAGCTAAAACAACATTTGCTTTCATTGTCTACTTGAGTCAGCTCATAAGTTTCAGGATTTAGAATGCAACCTGTAAAATCTTCAACTACTGATATTGCTTCTTCTTCAGGGATTAAAAAGGTTTCTCTTGTCTTTACCTTTATCTCTTTTATATCCCTGCCCTCTTCTCTGAGCTTTTGAATAACCCTGTCTATTAAAGTCTCGCTATCTTTGCAAAAGGTTAAGCTAATGCAAATATTTTTTAAGATTATTTTGCCGTCTATTTTATCTATCTCTGCTTTCTCGTCATAATAGACTAGATTTTTTTCTGCAAAGACACGGTATAAATCAATATCCCTGGCATCTCTGGTAGAACACAAGTTACAGATATTAATAACATGCTCTACATGCTCGGAGTTACCTCTGGTAATGTTTCTCAATAAACCATCTGGTTGCACTTCCATCATGCCTTTTAGCCACAATCCGTAATAATGATAGCTATCTTCAACTACTATAAAACTTCTTTTTTTGTTAACTTTTTTCATCTCTTCTCCTTCAATTTTAAAGGAGACATACCTATCCCCCAAGGGGATAGAAGTATATCCCCTTATAGGGTTTGTTAAAACTAAGTAGACACTAGAATCCCCTCGTCAGTTAAGACGCTAAATCATTTTAACAATTGAATGTTTATTGATTAGGTTATTGAGAGAGGATTATTTTATAGTGTCATTTTTTCTTAAAAAAAGCTTTGTGATAGACTTCTTTGTTTTTTCTTGATCCAATAGCAACAACTTTTACAACTTTAGCAATATTATTTTCAATTTTTATAATAATCCTATGTGATGCATCTGCTACATAGGTTTTTCTATAACCTTGAAGTTTTATATTGCCTTGATTATAAAGTGGTAAACTATATTTATACGGATCTGATTTATATTTAACAAAATACAAAAAAACCTCTTTAGCTATTTCGTCAGACAATTCGTCTAAATCTTTCGTAACAAGAGGGTGAAATAGTAGCTTATACATCTACAAAATCCCTCTATCTTTGAAGTATTTTTCCATATCGTCAAATGTAAGCATTTGAGGTTCTCCATTGTCTATCATTCTTTCTTTAATGATTTGTATGTTTGCCAACTCTTCGAGGCACTCCCTGTCAGCTCTTAAATTTTCATACTCCTCAATTGGAATGATTATGGCTTCAGGTTTGTTTCGTCGAATTATTGCTATTTTGTTTTTTGGATTTGAGGAAACCTTACTGATATATTTTCCTATAGATTTATTCAGTTCAGTTATTCCGACCATTTCTTCTTTGCTGTATGTGATCATAATAACTCCTTAAATATATGTTTTAATGTGTATTATAACATATATTGTTTTATATTTTAAAGACTTTTGACAAATTTCCGTTAACAAGCAAATCATTAACATCTTTGCCTAAGTCTTTATCCCATCTTATAACTTCAACAGATTTAGCGCCGGCTTTTAAGAGCCTATCTTTTAAGCCAGTGTGCTCTGTAACTTTTATATCTACACCCTGAGATTCAAGAATATTTTTCATCCCCTCTAAATCATCTTTTTGACTTTTTAAAATAGTCATTCTCTGATCTAAAAAGGAAACTTCAAAATATCCCAAGGCATTTTTTAAACCCGCTTCATCTTGATCAAAAACGAGTTTAATATTTTTTCCACCAAGAAGTCCAAGTTGCTCTTCTTCGAGGGCATTGACACCGGGACTTGCGATAAAACAATAGTTCTCTGGCAATGATAAAGCATCTATGTGTCCTTCCGTAATATAGATATCACAAGTATTTTGCAATATCTTATAACCAAATCCAAAAGGAAGAGGTTTTAATATACTGGGAATAGACAGCCTGCTTTCTTTGCCCTTAAACCATTTATTTGTATCGTCAATAGGTCTTAGCATCATGCCCTCAATTAAGTCAGTATAAATACTAAAGCTTGGAATAACCCCCACATTCTTAGGAGATTTCCAGCTAAGAGGAAATTTGTGTTTGGCATCATTAATAATGCCAAATTCAATTAAATCCTCTGTCGGAAATATAGATAATTTATTCAGTAAAAGAGTTATATCTTCAACTGAAAGATATCCAATCTTAGAAAGATGCGGATTTTTATCTATTTGTCTCCCCTTGTAGTATTCCAAAAGCTTGCTTCTATCGGTACTCAAGCTAAAACGATATATAAAAGTATATACCATCTTAAGCTTTTGCACTTTAGAAAGCTCACTGTATTTATCTATCCAATCTCCTATTTTTACCTTAGTGAATTTTTTGGTTTTATTAAACCTCAAATATTCTATAGGTTTAGGGGTGGATTTGACTATTTTTGGAGCAACTGGTCTTGGGGTGCAACCATTGGCATAAGGTATACTAAAAGTTTCGTGAAGCCATTTGCAGGCTTCCTTGAAATCTCCTAACATTCCTTTTGCCACAGATATGGGATTGCCTTTTATACCGCAAACATGACATTTGCAGATATTTTTATCAACCCAAACAGTCAAAGACGGTTTTTTATCACCGTGTTGATGAAATGCTTTATTACAGCACATCATGTTAAACTGTTTACCGTGGCTATGCCTTTTGTAATCACCCCCCAGAGCTTTTATGACTTCGTCAATTGGAATTTGTTCCAATTTTTCTATGTCAAAAGTCATATTATTCTCCTTCTCCTTGCAATTCCTCGTTTAGCTCAAGTATGAGTTGGTATATCTCATACTCTTCTGTTTCTTCTATTGCCATATTTTATCCTTTCTAATATTAGAAAAGACATACCAATCCCCTAATGGGGATTAAGATATATCTTTATCCCCATGTAGGGTGTTGGCTTAATTTTTAAGCTGCATCTCTAATATACTCATCATACAAAATAAACCCTTTGGCAATCCTAGAA
>WFQD01000059.1 GCA_015487265.1 Sulfurimonas sp.
ATGCTAATCCTGTATTTATAGATAGTGATGAAGAGTCTTGGAATCTTTCACCCAAACTTTTAAATAAATATCTTTGTGAGTGTGAAAAAAAGCCAAAAGCCTTGATTGTAACACACCTTTATGGAATGAGTGTCGATATAGAAAAAATTGCAGAGATCTGCAAGTTACATGGAGTGTATCTCATCGAAGATGCGGCAGAATCACTAGGTGCAACATACAATGGCAAACATACCGGCACATTTGGAGATTTTGGTGTTTATAGTTTTAATGGAAACAAGATTCTGACAACCTCGGGTGGGGGTATGCTGGTTTCAGACAATAAAGAGTGGATAGAGAAAGCAAAGTTTTATTCTACACAGGCAAAAGAGCCTTTTGTGCACTATGAACATAAAGAGTATGGATATAATTACCGTATGAGTAATGTTCTAGCCGCCATTGGTGTAGCCCAAATGGAAGTAATTGAAGAGAGAGTGGCAAAAAAAAGAGAAATATTTGAATGGTATGAAGAATTTTTAGGTGATATTGAGGAAGTAAGTTTTATGCCGGAACTTGAAAATAGTCGTGGTAATAGGTGGCTGACTGCAATGATCTTTGAAAATAGTGATCCTCTTGGAATTATGCAAGCATTGGAAAAAATCAATGTAGAAAGTCGACCCCTCTGGAAACCAATGCATATGCAGCCGCTTTTTAAAGATGCAAAAAACTATGTCGATGGTACAAGTGAAGAGTTGTATAAAAAAGGTCTTTGTGTTGCAAGCAGTACAACCATGACTGAAGAAGATGTTAAACTGATATGTAGTGTAATTAGGGATATTTTAGTAAAATGAAAAAAAAGGCTTTTAGTGTTTAATATAGATAAACGTATTTTGAATTTTTTAGTCATTATTGTACTTTCGTTTGTAACTCTTTTATGGACATTCTTTATTTTTCATATACCTGTTGATTATAAAGTGATTGTCGGCGTCATTGTAGTACGCATGATAGCTTCTCGTTTGATCTTGCGTGACTACTCACTTTCCTGGTCCAAGGCTTCCCAAAAGACATTCTTGATCAAGAGTTTTGTCTATGTCATAGCTTTTTTGGTATATATGCCCTATTTCTACGGAGAAGTGCGTTTTTCGTTTTTGGTCTCTGAGCTTTTTCTCTACATTTTTTCTATCAATTTTTTGATGTATGCTTATTATTACTTTATCAACAAAAGCAGAGTGCAAAAGACAAAATCTGTTGTCATTTATGGAGCAGGGCGAGCAGGAATCAAACTCGAGTCTGAATTTTCAGACAGTGAGTATAGAGTACGGTATTTTGTCGATGATGATAAGGTCATTCAAAATCGTTCTATCGACTCTGTAAAAGTAGTTTCTGCTGATGAGTTGAAAAGAAAATGTAAAGAGAAGTTTGATCTGCTTGTTATTGCGATGCCTTCTGCTGAGAAGTCTCGCATAAAAGAGATTTATGAAGAACTTAATGAGTGTTTTTCAGAGATTCAGGTTCTGCCTTCACTGAGTGAAATTTTGCAGGAGAAAGATTTCTCAAAACAGTTAAAAGATATCTCTGTAGAGGATCTGCTCGCACGGCATCCTAAAGACCTTGACAAAGAAAAAATCGCTGAGTTTATTACCGAAAAGGTGATTTTAGTGACCGGTGCAGGTGGGAGTATAGGGAGTGAGATATGCCGTCAATGTGAGAAGTATGGTGCGAAAAAACTTGTCATGCTTGATCACAGCGAGTACAATCTTTATGCCATAAATGAAGAGATCAAGAATGTTTCTACTGCTACTGTGATGCAGAGTATTACAAATAAAAATGCGCTGGAAAAAACCTTTGTAAAATACCAGCCTGACATTGTCATTCACGCAGCTGCGTATAAACATGTCCCTTTGGTTGAAGCAAATGTATATGAAGGTATCTACAACAATGTCATTGGAACGAAAAATGTCATAGACACTGCCATTAATCATCATGTGAAGAAATTGGTAATGATCTCGACAGATAAAGCAGTTCGGCCTACAAATGTCATGGGAACGACAAAACGCATCTGCGAGCTTTATGCACA
>WFQD01000060.1 GCA_015487265.1 Sulfurimonas sp.
GAGATATATAATCTTGCTGCTATGAGTCATGTAGCAGTCTCTTTTGAAACACCAGAGTATGTAGCAAATGCTGACGGAACAGGAACATTGAGAATACTTGAAGCTGTTAAGCTTTTAGGATTGACAAAAAAAACTAGAATTTATCAAGCCTCAACTTCTGAACTTTTTGGTAAAGTCCAAGAGACTCCTCAAAGTGAAACAACGTCATTTTATCCAAGAAGCCCTTATGCAGTAGCTAAAATGTACGCATACTGGATAACAGTAAACTATCGTGAAGCCTATGATATGTTTGCATGTAATGGAATACTCTTTAATCATGAATCACCGGTTCGTGGTGAGACATTTGTAACAAGAAAAATCACACGTGCAGCATCTAAAATAGCATTGGGACTTCAAGACAAACTCTACCTTGGCAATCTTGATGCCAAACGTGACTGGGGGCACGCAAAAGATTATGTTCGTATGATGTGGATGATTCTTCAAGCAGACGAGCCAGAAGACTGGGTCATCGCAACAGGACAGACTACTGCTGTAAGAGACTTTGTAGATATGGCATTTAAATATGCAGGTATCACTCTCAAATTTGCAGGTGAAGGTGTCGATGAAAAAGGTATCATAGACGCTATAGATGCAGCAAGACTTCAAGAACTAGGCATTGAAAATAAAAACCTTAAAGTAGGTGATGAAGTAGTGGCTGTAGACCCTAAATATTTTAGACCAACAGAAGTTGATTTATTACTTGGTGACCCAACAAAAGCAGAGACCAAGCTTGGGTGGAGTAGAGAGTACAAACTCAAAGAGCTGGTAGATGATATGATGGCATCAGACCTCAAACTTATGACAAAAGATCAGTATCTTAAAGATGGTGGTTATACTATAATGAACTATTTCGAGTAGGAGATTTCAAATGCATACTATAAAATTAAAGGTACAAGATAATGTTTTTGACAAAATAATCTATTTTTTACAAAATTTACCAAAAGATGAAGTAGAAATAGTTGAAAATAGTTTGATAAAAGAGGATTGGTCATATTTGGAATCTGAAATTGATGTTGGCATGCGTTCTGGAGTAAGTCATAAATCTCATGATGAAATCATAAATAATATAAAAAGAAAATATGTTTAGTGTAAAATACTCAAATAAAGCTGAAATTGATTTAGAAAATGCAATAGCTCACATAGCAAAAGAGAGTGTAAAAAATGCTCTGAATTATTTAAAAAAATATGAAGATAAAATTGAACTTCTACGATTGAATCCTTATATGGGTGTGGAATGTAAAAATAAACAAATAAATAGGGATTGTAGAATATTACTATATAAAAGTCATATTGTCATTTATAAAGTCAATGAAGAGTTAAATGAGATCTTTATAGTGAGGGTATATCATAGAGCAGTTGATTATGCAAATAAATTGAAGAAGAAAGCAAATGAAAAAAAATAGTAAAATATTAATAACTGGCTCAAAAGGGATGGTGGGAAGAAATATAGCGGATTATCTAAAAGGGTCATATTTTTTACTCACTCCAAATTCAAAAGAATTAGATCTTTTACAAAAAGAGATGGTAGAAGTATATCTTCGAGAGACTCAGCCTGATATCGTTATTCACTGTGCAGGAATAGTTGGTGGGATACAAGCCAATATGGCACATCCTGTAAAATTTTTAGTGGACAATACTCAAATGGGCCTTAATATTATAATGGCTTCGCAAGAAGCAGGAATTAAAAAATTTATCAATATGAGCAGCTCATGTATGTACCCGAGAGAAGCGACAAACCCTCTTAGTGAAGAGTTAATTCTCAAAGGGGAACTGGAACCAACTAATGAAGGTTATGCACTAGCTAAAATAACATCAACTAGATTGTGTGAATACGTCAATAGAGAGGATGAAACTTGTGCTTATAAAACAGTTATTCCCTGTAATCTTTACGGAAAATATGATAAATTTGACCCTAAACACTCTCATATGCTTCCTGCAGTTATTAAAAAAATACATGATGCTAAAGTGAATTCTGATGAGACGATTGATATTTGGGGTGATGGAGAAGCAA